>DASTZM010000638.1:0-3697 GCA_035764305.1 Chloroflexota bacterium
GAGGTGGTGTTCGCGAAGAGCTACACCGAGAACCCCCTGGTCAACGCGATGTGCGTCGGCATCGCGCGGATCGACAAGATCGCGCGCGCGCGCGCCAGCGGAACAGGGAACAGCGTCATCCTGGTAGGGGCTGACACGGGGCGCGACGGACTGCACGGCGCAACGTTCGCGAGCGTCGACGACCCGCAGGCGTCGCATCGGGGCGTGGTCCAGGTGGGAGACCCGTTCCGCGAGAAGCTGCTGATCGAGGCGTGCCTGGAGGCACTGGATCAGCCGTGGCTGGTGGGGATGCAGGATCTGGGGGCCGCCGGGCTGACCAGCTCCACGGTGGAGTGCGCGAGCAAGGGCGGCACGGGGATCGAGATCGACGTCGCGAAGGTCTCGCGCCGCGAGAGCGGCATGAGCGCGTACGAGGTGATGCTTTCCGAGAGCCAGGAGCGGATGCTGCTGATCGTGCAGCGCGGCCAGGAGGCGGAGGCGCAGGCGCTGTTCGCCAAATGGGGGCTGCACTCCGACGTAATCGGGCACGTCACGGATGACCAACTGGTGCGTGTGCGCGACCGCGACGAGGTGGTGGCGGAGCTGCCGCACGAGATCCTGACCGAGCCGCCGCTCTACACGCGCGAGGGGGCGGAGGCGCCGCAGATCGCCGCGGCGCGCGAGCGCGACCTGTCGGCGCTGCCTGTTCCCGAGGACCTGAACGCGGTGCTGCTGAGCCTGCTGGCTGCGCCGAACATCGCGAGCAAGCGGATGGTGTACCGGCGCTACGACACGACGGTGCAGACGAACACAGTGCTCGGGCCGGGGGGTGACGCGAGCGTGCTGCGCCTCAAGGGGACACGGCGCGCGATCGCGGTGGCGACCGACGGGAACGGGCGCTACTGCTATCTGGACCCGCTGATGGGCGGCCGGATCGCAGTGGCGGAGGCGGCGCGCAACGTGTCTTGCACGGGCGCCGTCCCACTGGCGGCGACCGACTGCCTGAACTTCGGTAACCCCGAGAAGCCTGCGGTGTACTACCAGCTGCAGCAGACGATCGAGGGGATGGCGCAGGCATGCGAGGCGCTGGGCACGCCGGTGATCAGCGGCAACGTGAGCCTCTACAACGAGAGCGCGGGGGAGCCGATCTACCCGACGCCGATTGTGGGCGTGCTGGGGCTCTTGGACGACGCGTCGGGGCGCTGTGGCCACAAGTTCCAGCGGCCGGGCGAGATAGTCGCCCTTTTGGGAGAGACGCGCGAGGAGATCGGGGCGTCGGAGTACCTCGAGCGCGTACACGGGCTGATCGCGGGGCGGGTCCCAGCAATGGACCTAGACCTGGAGGCAGGCGTCCAGGCCGCCTGCCGGGATGCGATCGCGGCGGGGTTGCTCAGCTCAGCGCACGACTGCTCCGACGGCGGGCTAGCCGTGGCGCTGGCGGAGTGCTGCGCGGGGCCGTGGGGCATCCCGGAGGACGACGCCGCGCGGGACGTGCCGACGATTGGCTGCCGCGTGACGCTGCCGGACGCGTGGCGCGGATTTCGGGTGGATGCGGCGCTGTTCGGGGAGAGCCAGTCGCGCATCGTGGTGTCGCTGCCGGCGCAGCGATGGGAGGCACTGCGGGAGATTGCGGCGCGGCACGCGGTACCGCTGTACCGACTGGGAGAAACTGGCGGAGACCGCGTGGCCGTTGTGCCGCACCTGGACGTGGCGCTGGAAGACACACTCACGGCGTATGAGACTGGACTGGCCGCCGCGCTGGGGAAGCACGGATAGAATTGGTCGTGACCCAACCCGCGGCTGAGGCGCAGATCACGGAGCAGCCGCCGCGGGAGGCGTGTGGAGTCTTCGGGATCTACGGGGAGGGGCTCGACGCCGCGCGGATCGCCTACTTCGGGCTGTACGCGCTGCAGCACCGGGGCCAGGAATCGGCCGGCATCGTCGCCTCGGACGGCGAAACGCTGCGCTTCTACAAGGCGATGGGGCTGGTGTCCCAGGTGTTCAACGAGGACATCCTGCGGCAGCTGGAAGGGCACATGGCGTGCGGCCACAACCGCTACTCGACCACTGGTGGCTCGCGCGAGGAGAACGCTCAGCCGGTCTTCGCCGACGGGCCGCTGGGACGAGTCTTCATCGCCCACAACGGCAACCTGGTCAACTCCGAGGCGCTGCGCGAAGGGTTGGCCGAGCAGGGAGTCATCTTCCGGACGACGACCGACAGCGAGCTCATCGCCGATCTCATCGCGTCGGCGCCAGGAGCGACGTGGGCCGAGCGCGTGACGCGCACGATGCCCAAACTGATCGGATCATACTCGCTGGTGATGCTGACCAAGCACCAGCTGATCGGCGCGCGCGACCCCCTGGGCAACCGGCCGCTGTGCATCGGCAAGCGAGACCACGCGTGGGTGCTGGCGTCCGAGTCGTGCGCCCTGGACACGGTCGGCGCCCAATTCATCCGCGAGGTCGACCCGGGCGAAGTGGTGGTGATCGACGCAGACGGGATCACGAGCCACCGAGCGCCCGTGGACACGCGCCGCCACGCGCTGTGCCTTTTCGAGTACATCTACCTGGCGCGGGCAGACAGCGTGATCGAGAAGACGCTGGTCTACGAGACGCGCTACGCCATGGGGCGGCAGCTGGCGAAGGACTACCCGGTCGACGCAGACGTCGTGATCGGCGTACCGTCGACGGCGCTACCGGCGGCGCACGGCTACGCCGCGGAGGCAGGGCTGCCGTACCGCGACGGGCTGATGTCCAACCGCTACATCCACCGGACGTTCATCCAGCCGGACCAGAGCATGCGCCAGGCGGCGGCGCGCCTGAAGTACAACCCGCTGCCAGAGGTGCTGAAGGGCAAGCGCGTCGTGGTGGTGGACGACAGCATCGTGCGCGGGACGTCGCAGGAGCAGATCGTGGGGATGCTGCGGCGCGCGGGGGCGCGCGAGGTGCACCTACGCATCTGCGCGCCGCCGCTGCGCCACCCATGTTTCCTGGGCGTCGACATGGCGACGTACGGGGAGCTGATCGCCCACCGCCTGCAAGACGTGGAGGCGATCAGGGACAGTGTGGGAGCCGACTCGCTGGGCTACCTGACGTTGGAGGGCGCCTACAAGTCGGTGGGGCTCGATCCTCAGGGGTTCTGTACGGCGTGCTTCTCGGGGGACTATCCCATTCCCGTGCAACTGGGCTTCGAGCGTGCCAACCCAAAGCTTTCGCTCGAGAACCCGAGCGCGCTGGACGTCGACACGCCGTCGGCGATCGAGCTGCCGCCAGCCGAACTCAGCGGGGCGGGCGCGCCCACGCCAGCGCGTTGACCTGATCACCGGGCGCATCGAGCCGGGCGTGCGGTCCCCACAACAGGCCGGTCCAGCGTCTGAGCGGGTTGGAGCGGTAGACGGGCAGCGGGTCGTTCTCTCGCTGAGGGTCGTAGACGGTCAGTCCGCCCTTGGTACCGATCCACACCCGGCCGTCGGGAGCGGTCAGGAGCGCCTCGGCGTACGGGCTCGGGAGCTTTGAGCCGTCGACGCTCGTCCAACGCCGCGACTCGGGGAGTGAGTCGTCGTAGATGCTGACGCCGAGCTCCGTGGCGAGATAAATGCGCCCGCGCCGGTCTTCGGCGAAGGCGTGCACCTTGTCGTGCAGCAGGCCGGAGTTGCGGACGCTGAGTGTCAGCCAGCGACTGGGGTTGTCCGATCCGAGCGAATAGGCCTCCGAGTCA
>DASTZM010000639.1:0-3901 GCA_035764305.1 Chloroflexota bacterium
GCGGTCTCGCCCACGAGCTGGCGCCCCATCCACTCGATGGCGGCGCACAAGGGAGCAGGGGTGCCGATGCCTTCGCCGTGCCCGACCAACCCGTCTTCCGTCGTGACCCGCGCGAACGTCCAGGCCGTGGAGCGAGGTGTCGTGGGGACGTGAAGCGTGAACGCCTCGACTGCCCTGATCTTCAGTCCGCGCCCGTACTGGGAGGACTGCTCGGCGACGGGCGTGCCCACAGGCGTTTTGCTCATCGTTTGCCTCCCTCGCTCACGCGGCCTGGAGCGCCTCCCAGACGTCGTCTGGGACGGGGATCCCCTCCCGGCGGCGCTGCGCCGCTGTGCGCGCGGCGCGCTCGCCAGGCAGCAGGATCTCGTCGAAGCCCTCCTGGGTGGGGACCTCTTTGAGCTGGCGGACGTACGCGGCGGTGCGCTGGGCGTACTCCTCCAGCGGTTGGAACGCAGTGACGTCGAGTGCCAGGTAGAACGTGCCCGCGATGCGCTCGCCAGCCGGCGCGCCCGTCATGGCGAGCGCGGCCGTGAAGAGGTTGAGGAGCGAGAGGGCATAGCCCTTGTAGCCACCCGCGGGGAGCATCGGGCCGCCGGCGGCCCAGTCGTCGGGATTCGTGCTCGGCGTGCCCTGTTTGTCCAGTATGGCGCCCGGCGGGAGTGCGCGACCAAGCTTCCGCGCGATGCCGATCTTCCCGTTGGAGAACACCGACGTGGCCATGTCCATGACGAACGGCACGTCGCCCACCACCGGCACCGCGGCGGCGATGGGGTTGCTGCCCATCGCGCCGCGCGTCCCACCGAACGGCGCGGTGGTCCCGGCGGTCCCGCCCGCGCCGAGCGAGACGATTCCAATACATCCGGCCGCGGCGGCGCGCTCTGCGTAGTGACCCAGGCGCCCGATGTGGTTGGCGTTGGCCAGCGAGACGGCGCCGAGGTGAGTGCGCCTGGCGCGCGCGATCGCCGTGTCGATCGCCACCGTGGCGGAGTAGTGGCCGAACCCCTTGTTCGCGTCAAGCAGCGCGGTGGTATCGGTCTCTCTGATCGCGTGCGGACGCGCGTCCGGCACGATCCGTCCCGCTTTGACGGCGGCGAGGTATCCGGGGAGCTGGGCGACGCCGTGCGACTCGTGGCCCACCACGTCGGCGCCGACTATCGCCTCGGCGGTCGTCTGGGCGACGTCGTCGGGCGCGCCGGCGGCGCTGAGGAGCGACGCGGCTCGGGCGGTGAGGGCTGCGACGGAGACGGTGGGCATGGCCGGATTGTCGCGCACGCGTGTCAGCGGCCGGCCAGCACCTCCGCCACGTCGACGGGGCCGCGGCGCCGCTCCGACTCGTAGATTGCCTGCACGACGGCGAGCGAGTTGAGCGCCTGGTCGCCCGTGATGACGGGATCGCGCCCCTCGCGCACGGCGTCGGCCATGTCCTGGACCTGCAAGAAGTGACCGACGTCGACGCCTTTGTCACCACCCGGCAGCATCAGGTCCTCCGTGTGCGGCTCGCCGGGTTGTGAGCCTTCGATCTGCCAGGCGTTGATCTTGTAGTTCTCGAGCAGCACCGAGCCGCGCTCGCCGTGGAACTCGAGCCAGTCGCCCTGCCGCGGCGTGACCGACGTCGTGCACTCGATCACGCCGACCGCGCCCGACTCGTACTCGCAGATCGCGACGGTCGTGTCGTCGGCCTCGATGGCGTGGCGCAGGTGGCGCGCGTGCCCGCTGACGCGCGCGATGGGGCCGGCGATCCAGGTCAGGAGGTCGACGCCGTGGATGCCCTGGTTGATCAGCGCGGCGCCGCCCTCTTTGTCCCACGTCCCGCGCCAGCCCGAGCCAGAGTAGTACTCCGCCGGCCGCCAGGCCTTGAAGCGCATGTCCGCCATGATCAGCTGGCCCAGCTCACCGCCGTGGACCGCCTGGTGCGTGCGCTTGGTGCCGTAGACGAAGCGCCGGTTGAAGATCGCGGCGAGCTTGACGCCGTGGCGGCGGCAGACCTCGATCAGCTGTTTCGCGCGCCTCACGTTCAGCTCCAGCGGCTTCTCCACGATGACGTGCTTCCCCGCTTCGGCGGCCGCGGTAGCGACGTCGAGGTGCAGCGCGGTGGGGAGGCACACGTTGACGACCTGAACGTCCTCACGCCGCACGACCTCACGGACGTCGGGGATCCACTCGGCTCCCAGCTTCTCGGCGAGCGGCCGGCCGCGGTCCTCGCGCAGGTCGCAGACCACGGCCAGGCGCGCGCCTTCAGCTTTGGTGGCGAACTCGGCGTGGCGCGGGCCGACCAGCCCGGCGCCCACCACGGCGAAGCCAATCGGACCCCGCGGCGCGTGCATCGAGGACGCCATGCTAGCTGTCGGCGACGGAGCCGTCTTCGTGCAGCGGCGTGCGGATCTCCTTGCGCGCCGGCGGATAGCGGCGGGCGACGTCGAGGTTGAGCTCCACCCCGATGCCGGGCCTTTCCGGGACGACGAGGTAGCCGCCGTCGCGCTGGAGAGGCTCCTTGAGGATCTCACTCTTGGGCGGCCGATCTTCGCCGGTGTACTCCTGGAGCGCGAAGTTCGGTATGCACGCGTCGAGCTGGACACACGCCGCCGTGCTCACCGGCGACAGCGGGTTGTGCGGGATCACGCCGACGTGATACGCCTCGGCGAGGGCGGCGATCTTCTTGGAGTGGGTCAGGCCGCCCGCCAGGCACACATCAGGCCGGATGAAGCGGCAGCCGCCCGCGGCGAGCAGCTCGTTGAACTCGTAGATCGTGTGCAGCCGCTCGCCGGTCGCGATCGGGACGTTGATGCCGCGCTGCAGGTCGCCCATCCGCTGGACGCTGTCCGGTAGGAGCGGGTCCTCCAGGAAGTACGGCCGGAACTTGGCCAGCTCGTACGCCAGCCCGGCGGCGTGGTGGGGATCCATGCGGCGGTGGATCTCCACGCACAGGTCGACGCCGTTTCCGACGGTGTCGCGCACGGCGGCGACACGCTGCAGCATCTCCTCCAGCAGCTCGGCGTACCGCATCTGCGTGTAGTTGCGCGGGAAGGGTGTGAAGCGGACGGCGGTGAAGCCGTTGTCGGCGGCGCGCTTGGCGTCGGCCGCGAGCGCATCCGCCGACTCGCCGCCGACGTGGATGTAGAGGCGCACCTTGTCGCGGCACTTGCCCCCCAGCAGTTGGTACGCGGGGGCGTCGAAGTGCTTGCCGGCGATGTCCCACAGGGCGATGTCGAGCGCCGAGAGGGCCGAGCCGATTACCGCGCCGCGGAAGTGGGAGTTGCGGTAGAGGAACTGCCAGTGGTGCTCGATGCGCAGCGGGTCCTGCCCGAGCAGGTACGGCTTCCACGCGTCGATCACCCCGCCGATCGCTTCCGGATAGCCGTGGATGCCGCCCTCGCCCAGGCCGGTGACGCCTTCCTCGGTGTGGACGAGCAGGAACCACCAGCGACCGACTTGCAGCCACTCGAGATCGGCGATCTTCACGTCATGGTCCTTTGTTCGAAGTAGTGGCGCACTGCCCGGCTTGCATTTTGGGTTATGGCGGCGCAGAATGCCAGCAGGAGGGTTGACAGCATGGCTCGTGTCTATCTCACACGGCGTTCGTTGGCGCTTGTCTCGGCCACCCCGCTGCTCGCGGCGTGCGGCGCGGCGGGGCAATCCAGCCAGCCGGCGCCGGAGGCCCAGCCCGCGACGGTCTCCTTCTACTTCGGCACCGCGGGGGCGCCCGAGATCCAGCTGTACACCACGCTCAAGGAGGGCTACGAGAAGCAGGCGCCGAAGCACAAAATTGAGCTGATCCCGGCGGAGAACGAGACCGAGAAGGCGCTGGCGCTGATTGCGGCGGGGACGCCGCCCTACATCTACTTGAATCGCGTGCGAGCGTCGCATGTATTCATTCGCCGCGATGCGCTGGTGGACGTGCTCC
>DASTZM010000640.1:0-4103 GCA_035764305.1 Chloroflexota bacterium
TCGCGGCCTGTGGGCGCACGCCTGGGTCGAGCTAGCCGGCTCCCTCGTCTTTGACGGCGTCCGCCAGGAGTTCTACGACCGCGAGGGGTACCGCCGCGCGCTGCATGCGGTCTCGGAGATGTCCTACGACGCACCGGCCATGCTCGAGCGCATGCGCGCCTCCGGCCGCTACGGGCCCTGGCACACCGGCCTGCTGGGAGACGTCCCCAGCCGCCGCCATGCGGTCCCCGCCCCCGCTGCCCCCGCTACCCTGGCTAGCCTCGTTGACTCGCCGGCATTGGTGACGCGTCCGGCATCGTCCCCTCCGCCCCCTTCGCCCCGTCGCTGAACGTCGGCAGGAACCGGTACCCCTTCCCCGGCACCGTCGCGATGAAGCGCGGCCGGCGCCAGTCGTTCTGCAGCCGCGTGCGCAGGTTCCGGATCTGCCTATCGACCACGTTGCTCTCCGCGACGTAGTCGGTCCCCCACAGCGTGTCCAGGATCTCCTCGCGCGTCACCACCCGTCCCGCGTTCGCCGCCAGCAGATACAGCAGGCTCTGCTCGAGCGACGTCAGGTGCAGCTCCGACGTCCCCGCCCGCACCGTGCGATTCAGGATGTCGATCTCGAGCTCTCCCAGCGTGATCACCGGCGTGAAGCTCACCGCGTCGCTGTAGGAGCGGCGCAGCAGCGCCACCACCCGCGCCAGCAGCTCCGACGGCGAGAACGGCACCACCAGGATGTCGTCCACCCCCTGATCGAACGCCGCCAGCTTCCCCTTCAGGTCACCCCGCCGTGTCAGCGCGATCACCGGCAGCCGTGCCCCACCACTCGACTTCTCCCCCACCATCGTCAGCACCTCGGACCCCGCCACGTCCATGTCCACCACCACCAGGTGCGGCTGCCACGCGCGCAGCGGCGCCGCGACCTCCGCCGCCGACCCCACCGTCCGCACGTCGTATTGCCCGTGGTTCAGCGCCAGCTCGATCAGCCGCGCCAGCGTTGGGCGGTCCATCACCACCAGCACGCGCACCGGCCCGCGCGGCGGCCACGTCCCGCCGGCGCGCCGCTTCTGTCCCGCGCCCGCCGTCTCCGTGGTCATGTCCCGTCCCGCACCGGGAGCCAGTATGCCAGCGCCCACCAATCGAACGCCCCCTGGCCATATCCCGCTCATCTCCGCTCAAGAGATGAAAAGAGTTCACACCGCGCCTCCCGCAGTCGAAGAGAATGGGTGACACATGGCCGCGCCACCGGCTGCCCCGCGCCGCGCAGCCGCCGCTGACACCAGTCCCATCCTGGAAGCCGAGCGTTTGCGCGCCGTCCGGCGCACCGCCCTGCTCGACACGCCGCCCGAAGAAGAATTTGATCGACTGACCCGTCTCGCCGCCGACGTGCTCCGCGCCCCCGTCGCCCTTGTCACGCTGCTCGACGGCGAGCGCCAGTTCTTCAAGAGCCACGTCGGACTGCCCGAGCCCCTGGCCTCCCGCCGCCAGACCCCGCTCTCCCGCGCCCTCACCCATGAGGTCGCCACCGGCCAGCCACTCGTCGTCGCCGACTCGCGCACCGATCCGCTGCTGAATGGCAACGCCGCCATCCAGGAGCTCGGCGTCATCGCCTACGCCGGCGTGCCGCTCGTCACCGCGGACGGCCACGCCCTGGGCAGCCTGTGCGTCGCCGACCGCGAGCCCCGCGCCTGGAGCGCCGATGACGTGCGGATCTTGAGTGCCCTCGCCACCGCCGCCGTCAAGGAGATCGAGGCCCGCGTCCTCGCGCGCGCCACCGCGGCGCTCGCCGCCGTGCTCGACCAGCTCGCCGACGGCGTCGTCGTCGCCGACGTGGCCGGCCTGCTCGTCCTCGTCAACGCCGCCGCGGCGCGCCTGCATGGCGCCGCCACCGCCGGCGACCCCGTCAAGTCGTACAGCGACGCCTGCGCTCCCCTGACCCTCGATGGACCCCCTCACCTCCCCACCGACCTGCCCCTCGTCGAGACCGCCCAGACCGGCCAGCCCATCCTGCACGCCCGCTGGCGCATCCGCCGTCCGGACGGCACCGAGCGGTTCGCCGAGGGCAGCGCCAGCCCGGTCACACTCGCCGACGGCCCCTACGGCTCGGTCATGGTCGTCCGCGACATCACCGACCAGCACGCGCTCGATCGGCAGAAGGACGACTTTCTCTCCTCCATCTCGCACGACCTCAAGAACCCGCTCACGCTGATCCGCGGCACCATGCAGATGCTCCAGAAGCACCACGCGCAGGCAGGCGAGGTGTCCGTGGAGCACATGGCGGCCGCGTGCGACGCCGTCCAGCGCGCCGTCGCCAAGATGGTCAGACAGCTCGACGCGGTGCTCGACGTCTCTCGTGTGCGCATGGGGCAGCCGGTCGAGCTCGACCTCCAGACCACTGACCTCGTCGCGCTCGCGGTGGAGGTCATCGCCGACTTTGACGCCGCCGGCCTTGCCGGCGCCGCCCGCCCAATCCGCCTCGGACCGTCCGCTGAGTCGCTGGTCGGCCTCTGGGACACCACCCGCCTCCAGCGCACGCTCGCCAACCTCCTGACCAACGCCGTCAAGTACAGCCCCGCCGGCGGCGAGATCACCGTCGCCGTGCGCCGCGCCGCGTCCCTCCCGGTGGAGCGCCCCACTGGCCCCGACAGTCCCACCGGTCCCACTGGCCCCGACGGCCCCGCCAGCCCCCAGCCCGACTCTCTCGCCTGGGCCGAGCTGTCCGTCGCCGACCACGGCATCGGTATCCCCGCCGACGACCTGCCGCACGTCTTCGAGCGCTTCCGCCGCGCCGGCAACGCACCGCGCGTCGCGTCCGGCACGGGCATCGGTCTCGCCGACGTCTTGCAGACCGTCCAGTGGCACGGCGGCACCGTGCGGGTCGAAAGCCGGGTCGGCGCCGGCTCGACCTTCACCATCCGCCTCCCCCTCCCCTCCTCCCTCCCCACCGACCAGCCCTCCGGCCGTGGAGGCGTTCTTGCTCTGGCCACCAATCCATGAGGGCACGCCCCTGAGCGCCACCGTCGCACCCCGCAGGTCCGGCGGACGCTCAGCCCTCGTCGTCGAGGATGACCCCGGCGTGCGCGGCATGATCGCCGGCATGCTCGAGGATGAAGGCCTCGCCGTCGACGCTGCGCCCAACGGCGCCGTCGCCCTCTCCTGCGCCGCGGCGCACTGGCCCGACGTGCTCGTCATGGACATGGGCGTGCCCGCGCCCGGCGGCGCCCGACTCGTCGCGGCGCTGCGCGCGTCGTTTGGCAAGGTCCCCCCCATCGTCCTCGTCACCGCCGACGGCGAAGCCGCGCGCAAGGCCCGCCAGATCGGCGCCGTCCGCCACCTCCGCAAGCCGTTCGACATGGACGACCTCCTCGGCGCCGTCCGCGAGAGCCTCGCCACCACCTAGCGCTCCCAACGGGAGCCGCATGACCAACCTTCATGACTCACCGGCTGCCCGCCGGCATGCTTGCGACATGCCACAAGCCCCATCTAGCGTGTCCGGCACCGATCGCGACGAGCAAAACGACAGCTCACTCCCGCTTGTCGTGGGTCTCGTCGTCGGTCTTCTCGTCGGCGGCGCCCTCGTCGCCGGCTTGCTCTATCGCGCCCGACCTCAGCGTCGTCAGCGTCGCAACCACTGGTACCGGGGCATCCGTGACCTGCGCGACGACATCGCCGAGCAGGTCGCGCAGCAGCTCAAGCAGGTGAAGCAGGTCGCTTCCGCCGTCGCGAGCGAGATCGAGCGCGGCTAACCGCGGCGCGGCTCCGCCTCGGCGGGCGGTGTACTCGCCGTTCCGGCCGCCGGTGGCGCCGCTGTCGCGTCCGCCGTCGGGACCACCGCAGCGCGCGGCGGCCACATCTCATTCATCACCCGGCGCGATGTCGCGCGCATCACCTCGTCCGCCGCCTCCCGCCGCTCCGCCGCCGCCACCACGCCCGCCGCCTCCTCCCGCCGCTCCGCCGCCGTCTGCGCCGGTGGCCGCCCAAGCGCGCGCCGCACCCCGGCCATCAGCGCCGCCGCCTCGTGCAGGATCCGGTCCTGCCAGGTGGGAACCATGTCAGAGATCCCAGGGCCCCTACGAAGCTAGCGTCCGCGTGGTCCGTGGCGCCATCGTGATCTCCAGCGC
>DASTZM010000641.1:0-3274 GCA_035764305.1 Chloroflexota bacterium
CGCAGCTGGTCGCTCGCCGGCGGCGCCGCCGAGTTCGCCGCGCTGGCGCTGTGCCTCTCGGTCCTCGTCTGGCCCATCAAGACCGGGCGCTATCTCCTCCCCGTCGTCCCCCTGCTCGGCATCTATCTACTGCTCGGTCTGCGCGAGGCGCGCGCCTGGCTCATGACCCGGCTCCTATTGGCGCCCCGCGCCTCTGCCGTCGCCTCCGCGGGCGGCGTCGCCGCCGCCTGCGCCGTGCTGCTTGGACTCGGCGTGCGGGACGCCGCCGCCAACGTCGTTCGCCTCAAGCGCGGCGCGGCTCCCAGCGCCTACTACGCCGACCGCCCCGAGTGGGCGCGCTACCTGGAGGCGGCCGACTGGTTGCGCGACCACGCCACCCCCGGCGACGTCGCCATGGCGCGCCGCCACTTCGCCCTCTACGTCTACAGCGGCCACTACTCTGATAAGTACCGCTTCGACACGTCGCCCGAGGAGCTCGCGTACCTCACCGAGGGCACGGCCCGCAAGTACGTCGTCGAAGACGCCTTCGACTTCCTGCGCGGCGACTTCGCCCCGCTCCCAGCCGCGCTGCGCGCGCGGGGCGGCGACCTGCTCCTACGTTACGAGACCGCGGCGCCGCCCGTGCGCGTCTGGGAGCTGGTCCGCCCCCGATGACGAGACCGTGACCGAACGCGCCCGGCGCTCGACCATCGCCGTCTTCCTGACGCTGCTCTGCCTGTATGCGTTGACCGCCGGCGGGCAGGGGTACAGCGTTGACGGCACCTTCAGCTTTCAGCTCGCGCGCAGCGTCGCGACCGATCCCACGCACGACTTCGCGCGCCGCAACGCTGCGACGCTGGCGCGGTGGGGACCGGTCCTCCCCGCGCTCGGTGTCCCTTTCGTCTGGCTCGGCGCCGCCCTGGGCCGCCTAGCGCCGCCTCGCGACAGCGTCGCCGTCGACGGCGAGCGCCTCACGCTGTATGACTTCCCGCCAATCGGCGGCCCAGCCTCCGGCGCGCCAGGTCGGCTCGAGCTGCCCGTCACCGGCGGCGCGCTCGACGACGTCCAGCGTGCGCGCGTCGTGTCGTTCCTCTCACTCGCATCGAGCGTTGCCGACGGCGCGCCCGTGGCCAGCCTGGTGCTCGTCGGTCGGGATGGCGCGCCACTCGCGCGCGTCGTGCTGCGCGCCGGTCGCGAGACCGCCGAGTGGGCGTACGACGTGCCCGGCGCCGCTCCGTCGGCGCACGCCAGGGCGCGCGTCGTTGGCCGCTGGCCGGGCAACCCGCAGGCCAACCTGTACGGCGCCGATCTCGACGTCGGTCGCGCCGCGCAGCCCGCGGCAGTCGTCGTCGAGTGGACCGGCGCCGATCCGACCGCACGACTGCACCTGCGCGCCGTACAGCTGCGCGGCGCGCGCGGCGCGGTCGAGGTCGTCGGCCCCACGTCCGGCACGTGGATGGCTGACGACCAGGCCGCCTTCTTCGCGCGCTTTGCCTTTTCGTTCGTCAACGTTCCGCTCGTCGCGCTCACCTGCGCGCTGCTCGTCCCTTTGGGTGCGTTCCTTGGCTACTCGACCCCCGCCGCGACCGCCCTCGCCCTCGCCACCGGAGTCGCCACGCCCCTCTGGCCCTACGCCAAGCACGACTTCGCCGAGCCCGCCGCCGCCCTCTTCATCGTCGCCGCCACGCTATGCGTCGTGGGCGCGCGCGGCGCCGCGCGGCGCTTCGTCCTCGGCGGGGCGTGCGCCGCGCTCGCCGCCGGCGCGCGCTACACCGCGGCCTGGCTGCTGCCGGTGCTGGCCGTGCAGGCGGCCTACGCGGGCTGGCAGACCGGCGCGCCGGTCGCCCCGATTCCCACGCGCCTGCGGCGTGCCGCCACCGCGTGCGGGCTCACCGTCCTCGTCCCTGCGCTCGGCCTCGTCGCGCTGCTCGCCAGCGGGCGCCGCCTCCCGACCATCTGGGGCGGCGCGGGCAGCGGGCTTGCCCAGAGCTGGCTCGACTTCTCGCCCTTGAACGGCCTCTACGGGCTGACGTTTGGTCCGGGCAAGGGACTGCTGTGGTACGCACCGGGCTTGGTGCTCGCCCTCGCCGGCGCGCCCGCCTTCCTGCGCCGCCAGCGCGCCCACGCCCTCGTCTTCGCCGCCCTCCCCGCGCTCTACCTTCTCACCTATGGCAGCAAAGGAGTCTGGCACGGCGGCGGGTGGGGGCCGCGATACCTGATCCCCATCGTTCCGCTCGTCGCGTGCCTCGCCCTCCCCGTCGTCGAGCGGCTGATTCATCGCCGTTCGGGCGTCGGCGCCAGTCTCACCGCGGCGCTGCTCGTCATCAGCGTCGCGGCGCAGCTCCTGGGTGCGCTCAAGCACCCCAACCTCTACACCGTCATGTACCGCGACCACGTCGCCCCAAAGCCGCCGAGCTACGGCTACGCGCTTGGCGGCCCGCCGGCTGAGGGCTACTGGCGACACTTCGGCGGCCCCGCCGCCGCCCGCCAGCTCACGCGTCCGACGCGCGGCGTCGATCCCTCCCTCCCCGCCCGCGGCCTGGGCTACGCCTTCGCCGAATCCGGACCGCTCAGCCTGACGCTCGACGCGCGCGAACCGTTCACGCTCTCCGTCTACGTCTGCGACTGGGACCATCGCGGCCGGCGCGAGCGACTGCGCGTCGAGCAGCCCGGCAGCGCGACCGCGCCCGACCTCGACGGCGACCTGTCTCAGTGCCTCTACCGTTCGACGCCGGTCGCGGCTCCCGGTCCGGTACGCGTGGTCGTAGACGAGACAACCGGCTCCGACGTGCCCGTCCTCTCCGCGCTGTTCTTCGACCGCAGCGCCCCGCCTCTTCCCGCTGCCGGCGACGGTGCCTGGGAGGGCCGCGTCGGCCGCGACGGCTACGTCCTGTTCGCGTGGGACCGCGGCGCCGACGTCGCGTCGCTGCCCCGCTACGTGTCCGGACCGACCGGCGGCGGGCGCGTCTGGGTCGACACGTGGCAGACCGAGCTGATCGAGACGGCCCTCCTCTACGCCCCCGGCTTCAGCCCCCTCCTCGCGCACGCCTGGCTGCTCGGATCCGACGCAATCGCCGCACTCCGACCCGCCGACACCGCTCTGCTCCAGCGCGCCGTCGCCTCCCCACCCTGGCGCTATGTCTACGGCCTCGAGATCCACTCCCCCAACCCCGAGTACGCGCTCGGTCTCGACCTGTGGCCTATCCTGCTCCGCAGCCACTTCCGCTCACACCCGCCGGTGATGGCCGCCGCGTGGCTCGCCACCTCGCTCCTCGCGCTCGGCCTCATCGCCGGC
>DASTZM010000642.1:0-3884 GCA_035764305.1 Chloroflexota bacterium
CCGTGGACGATCCCGTACTGCTCCGCTACTGGTCCGCACCGGGACCCGAGGGTTTTGGCACCTGTGTCTCCTACGTCCTGCGCACGACGGCCGGCTGGATCTTCCTCGATCCGCTGCGCCCCTCGCCCGAGAACGCCGGCCGGCTGCAGCGGCTCATCCGCGAGCGGCCCGTGGCCGTGGTCCTGACCAGCGACGGCCACGAGCGCTTCGCCCAGGAGATCCGCCAGCAGTGGGGTACGCCCGTGTGGGGACCGGTGCTGGGAGAGGCGCAGCGCGACGCCGCGTACGACGTCGAGCCCGACCACTTCTATAAGGAAGGCGACGACCTTCCCGGCGGGCTGCGGGCGATCAAGCTGGCGGGCGCGTGGCGGGGCGACCACGCCCTCCTGTGGGACGCACCGACCAGCGAGCGCGTCCTGTTCAGCGGCGACATCCTCAATGGCCAGGCGGAGCCCGAGACGGTGCCAGAGGACCACTACCGCCGCTCGCCGGGCCTCGAGTTTGGCGCCCGTCCGGCGTACGTCGAACGCCACGACAATCCCGCGGCGCTCAAAGCGAGCCTGGAGCGGCTGGCGCGTGAGGACTTCGACCTGATCTGCGGATCGCACGCGCGGCCATTTCGAGACGGTTCCGGGGCGGCGCTGGAGCGTCTGATCAAGACGATCCGCGTTTAGTCCGTCCACGTCCGGCGCTACCATCGGCTTCCAATGAAGCTGCTTCTGTATGGTCGAGATTTCACCTCTTGGATTCCTCGGCTGAAGGAGCTGGCGGGCGACGTCACGTACGAGACGGCGACGACCGAGGATGAAGCGGTGGAACGAGTGGCCGACGCGGACGCGTTCTTCGGGTCGATCACGCCCAGGATCCTTGCGGCCGCGCGGCACTTGCAGTGGATCCAGACGCCGATGGCCGGGCTGGAGCGCTACTTCTTCCCGGCGCTGATCGAGCACCCGGTGGTGGTGACGAACATGCGCGGGATCTTCCACGACATGATCCCGGACCACGTCACGGCGTACATCCTGTGCTTTGCGCGCGGGCTGCACACGGCGATCCGGCGGCAACTGGAGCGGAAGTGGGCGCCGCGCGACCTGTCGGTGGTGCATCTGCCCGGCGCGACGCTGGGCATCGTGGGACTCGGCGGGATTGGCTACGGCGTGGCGCAGCGCGCCGCGCCGCACGGCATGCGCATCATCGCGGTGGACCCGCGCCGCGAGGATACGCCGCCCGAGGTGGCCGAGCTATGGCGGCCGGAACGGCTGGACGACCTGCTGGCGCAGTCCGACTTCGTCGCCGTCTGCGCGCCGGAGACGCCCGAGACGCGGGGGCTGTTCGACTCGAGCAAGTTCGCGCGGATGAAGCCGACGGCGTTCTTCATCAACGTGGGGCGGGGGCGCGTCGTGCAGCTCGATCCGCTGGTGGAAGCGCTGCGGGAGAAGCGGATCGCCGGGGCGGCGCTGGACGTCTTTGAGCAGGAGCCGCTCCCGGCCGACCACCCGTTGTGGGGGATGGACAACGTGATCATCACGCCGCACACGGCGGGCGTCTCGGCTCACGGAGAAGACAGGCGTCTGGAGGTGCTGGCGGAGAACGTCAGGCGCTTCGTTGCCGGGCAGCCGCTCCACAACGTGGTGGATAAGGCGGGTGGGTACTAGCGCGCCGGTGCGAGTCACGCGGCGCCCGGCGAGGGGCGCGGACACCGAATTCGCGCGGCGCGTGCATCACGCCGCGTACCGCGAAGTGTGTGAGGCGCAGTTCGGACCGTGGGATGAGGCGGCACAGGACCGCTTCTTCGAGGGGGACTGGCGGGACGCGCGGTTCGAGATCGTACTGGCCGACGGGGAGCCATGCGGCTACCTCTCGGTCGACGACACCGGAGACAGTCTCTACGTACGCGAGATCGTGCTCGATCCGGGGTACCAGGGGCGTTGCATCGGGTCGACACTGCTGCGCGAGGTCCTCGAGCGGGCCCGGAGCCGCGGGGTGCCTGTTCTGCTGGGCACGCACTTGAAGAACCGGGCCGGTGAGCTCTACCGCCGACTCGGCTTTCGGGAGACCGGTCGCACCGACACCCACATGCTGTTTCGCTGTGATCCGGCGCAGGCCGAGTAGCGCTAACGCTCGGGGGCGGGGATCTCCAGAGTCTCGACCGGGGACTCCCACTCGAAGAACCGGTCCGCTCCCACCGCAGTGAGGACGATGTTGCGGGCGAGGCGCAGTCGTTCCTCCGCACCGGCCGCTCGGTAGAACGCTCGTACCTCTCGCGCGAGCCCAGGGTCGAGTGCCTCCAATGCGGCGAGCGTGTCCTTGGCGCGCGGCTGCCAGCGGCGCGCCACCTAGACCATCGTTAGCTGGTGGGGCACCCAGGTCATAGGGCGGGGGGCGGCCCCGCGTTCCCCGTGCGTGCGCCGGCAGGTACTGCGTCGCCAGCTCTAGCGCGCAGCTGATCAGCCCGACCGTCTCCTCCACGTTGCGCGCGAACGCCGCCTGCCTCGCCCTGAGCGCTGGATCGGGGCGCGCCGGCCACGCTCGCAGATCGGCTCCGCCCACCGATCGCCCGGCGCGCTCAGCGTCCACCCGTGCATAGACGCTTACGTTTCTGGAGCGATGCCTGCGGCCGGGCGACCATATCGATCGGGTGCGGCGGGTGGACGTGAGCTAGCGTGTTCCGCGGCGCCGTCGCGGTCGTGCTCCGGTGGGGGCAGCGGCAGTAGACTGACCGCGGGGAGGGAAGCGCATGAACTCCGTCGCGCGTCCGCTGATGGTCTTCCTGGTCATCTTGCCGCTGATCGCCGCGATGGCGGCGATGACGGTGTGGTGGCTGCCCGCGCTGTTCATCGCCGCAGGCGGCATGGGGTTCCTCGCGCTCGGCTCGCTCGCCGCGTGGCGGGAAGAGCAGGACCCCTTCTGGACGCGCCGGCGCTGCGCGGTGTGCGGCGAGACGGCTACGGACGCGGCGGTGTTCTGCGCGCGCTGCGGCAGCGCGGACATCGCCGACCAGATGGCGCACCGCCGGCGCAGCCGCCCGTGGGACCGGTGGGACCGCAAGCGGGAGGCGCGAGAGCGGTCGGTCGAGATGGACCGGCGGCACGGCGTCTACGCGCCGTTCTGGCGCATCCTCGGCTGGTACGTGCGCTTCATGACCGGCGGCATGGGCATGGACCCTGACGATCCCTCGGACATGCGCTGGTGGGCGGCCATGATGGTGCTCGTCGCGGCGCTGTTCGCGGCGCTCGGGACGGCGTCGGAGTTCGGCGGGTGGACGATGGCGTTCCCGGTGCTCTTCGCCGCGCTGGGCAGCAGCTTCGCCATCGCGGTCTTCGGGCCGCGCTCGATGAGCGAGCGGACGGGGATCGGCGCGGGCGCCAGGGATGCGGCCGAATAGGCGCCGCGTGGCGCCCCCAGAGTGTGCCGGGCGCGGAGCCGGGACCAGGAGAGCTCGGCACGGGTTGTGCTGGTCTGTTGACAGAACCACCGGAGGACTCGTCACACGACTATGGCCAACAGCCCGCGCCCCGTTCCGCCCGCACCTGTGAGCGACCTCGCCGCGACGCCCACCGGCACGGATACCCCCACGCCGGCCGAGATGAAGGACCCCGGCGCACACGACCGCGGCGGGTGGCTCACCGTCGACGAGGCGTGCAAGCAGTTTGGCGTCGATCGGGACCTGCTGGTCGTCGCGCTGAACGAGGGGCGGATCGCCGGCCGCCCGGTCGCGGAGGAGCGACTGTCCCCCAAGAACGCCGACGCCGACGCGGTCGTCCCGGAGGGCCAGCAGGCCCCCGACGCGCCGCGCGACGAGTGGCTGGTCCAGCCCGATCAGGTGGAGAAGCTTCTCCGAGCGAGCAAACGCTGAGCCGCCTTCCGCCCGCCTAGGCGACCGGCCT
>DASTZM010000643.1:0-7916 GCA_035764305.1 Chloroflexota bacterium
GAGAGGCGGCGTCGAGGGCGATGCGACCGATTCGATCGGGCGCCCTGACGTCTTCAGCGCGGCCATGCGGCTGCCAGAACAACGCGCGGCTGGGCGAGTCGGGCGGCGGCAAGGGCGAGCCACGCCGCGGCGAGCCAGCTCCAGTACTCCGCGAAGCGCGTCCGCCCGTTCAGCGCCACGAACCAGAGGTCGAAGCCATAGGCCCGCTCGGGCGCCTCGGGCACCAGGTCGGGGTAGCGTGCGGCCCACGGATAGGCGTCCCGCGCCGGGTTGTCGCGCGCATCGTGTGCCGGGTCACGCCAGCGAGCAATCGTATCGTGCCAGGCGGCGCGCAGCAGCCAGGCGTGCCCGAGGAGCGGCGAGAACTCGGGGACCAGCCGCGCCTCCTGCACGTCGACTCCCTTGCCGAGCTGGGAGCCAACGACGCTGTAGTACGCGCCGTAGTCCACGACCACGCCTAGGATCGAGACACAGAACCCGGCTCCGGCAAGCGCAGTCCCGAAAGCCCGTAGCCACGCGGTCCGCCGCCACATGTCGCCCGCGAGCGGCCAGGTCAGCATGAGAAACGGCACTGTGGGGACCATGTAGCGTGGTCCCCAGGCCCAGTCGCCGTGCCAGGCCCACCAGCGCGCGAAGTACAACAGCTCGGCGAGAAAGACGCCGGCGATGGTCGCGGCCTCGGCGGGCAGGCGGCGGGCCAGCGGCACTAGGAGCGCCAGCGCAAGCAGTACCGGCGGCGTGAACAGGAAGAGACCCTTGCCGCTGCTGAGCAGCAGGTAGCCGACCCCGCGCAGGAGCGGTGTGGTGAAGCCCTCGGCCGGCTCGCTGCCGTAGCCGAACTCGGTCACTCTTCCAAAGCGGTAGAGATTGAGCGCAGCTTGGAAGGCCAGGCTAGCGAGGAGCGGTAACGCAGCAGCGACGGCGTGGCGCGCGAGGCGTGGCATGCCAAGCGAGCGGTGCTGCCTGGAGGCGAACAGGACGTAGAGACCCAGGGGCGCGAGTACCACGGCCGACGCAGCCTTGGTCAGGATGGCAGCGCCCGCCGCTGCGCCGATGGCGACGGCCCAGCCGAGCGACGGTGCCGCGCGCCACCGCAGCGTGGCGAAGAACACGAGCAGGAGGAGCAGAGACTGGAGCGGCTCGGAGAAGTCTGAGCGGGCATAGGGCCAGACCAGCGTGCAAAACGCCAGGGCGAGCGAGCCGATGCTCGCGTCGCGCTGGCTCGCGCCGAGTCGCCGCGCGGTCAGCCAGAAAAGGCCCACGAGGGCAGTGGAGACGACGCTGTTCGCCGCCCCGACGGCGAAGCGGGCCGGCCGGTCGTCGCCCGCGCCGAAAGCGCTCCCGACAAGCTCGCCGGCGACGAGGAAGGGCGCCTGGACGATCGACTGCCCAAGCCCGTACTTGCCGTAGGCACGCCCACTGCGGCCGATGGCGGTCTCCGGGCGGCGCGAGACACTCAGCTGGCGGCGCGTGACGAGCGCGCGGGTGGTCTGGTAGACGGTTTCGCCGTCGCCACTCGTCATTCGTCCCGCCATGCTCAGCAGGTAGACCGAGAGGACGAGGAGGAGCAGGCGCGTGAGCGCGCGACGCTCGGCTGCGCTCACCGCCGGCGAAGGTAGGGACGTGCCCGCCACAGCAGCGCCAGGTTGAGCACGATCGCCAGCACGGCGAGGGCGACGCCCACCTTGAACGAGAGTGGGTCGTACCAGAGGCGTACACGATGGCTGCCGGCAGCGAGTGGAACACCGCGGAAGTGGAGATCGGCGCGGACTATTGGGGCGGCGGCGCCGTCAACCGTCGCGCGCCACCCCGGGTAGAAGGTCTCGGTCATGACGAGCAGGCCGGGGCCCGACGCGTCGATCTCGATCGAACCGGCCGCATAGGAGGTGACGCGGGCCGGTACCCCGCTGGGAGCGTCGCTGCGCGGCAGATCGTTGCCCAGGCCGGCGACGGGTCGCTCGATCACCGCACTGCGGCGCAGGTCGAGCGTGCGCAGCAACGCCACGGTCCGCTCCGGTGCTGGCTCGGCGATCACGTCGCGGACGACGAAGGCGCGAGGCGCAACGTCTGCGTTCTCGTACACCTCGGCGACGCCCGGGGCGGAGTCGAGGGCGCGCCAACCGGTTCCCGGCGGTCCCGCGCGCCCGTCCGTCAGGAGGAAGCGCACTCCAAGCGAGCCGAACAGGCGCGCATCGGGTCGCGCCGGCGCCTGGGGGGCCAGCGTGTAATGGGGGACAGCGGTCTCCTCACCACCGACGAGCAGGGCCTTGAGAGTCGCGAAGCTCTTCAGCGGCAGCAAGCCTCCGTCGTAGCCGTCGATCGTGGGCAGGCCATAGGCCATTCCGAGGTCGGGGCGCAGCACCTCGGCCATCGCGGTGTAGCGCCGGCGCTCGCCATCGCCATCGGGGACGGCGCGGCGAAGGCGCTCGGGGTCGAGTCGCTCCTCGACGGCGAGGCTGAGGACCCGGACAGGCGCGCCATCACCCATGGGAGAGCTGCCAACGCTCGCGGTGACCTCCGGCGGCGTCCGATAGAGCTCCGGGGTGATGGGGCGGTTGTACTCCATCTCGCGCGAGGCGAAGACCAGCTCGACGCCGAGTCCGGCGACGAGCGCGGCGCGCGGCCACCACGCGTGCATGGACACCGCCGCGAGTGCAAGCGCGACGGTGCCGAGGGCAGCGCCGAGCCACAGGACCGCGACGCGCGAATGAGGCAGCCAGTGGACGGCGTGGACCAGCTCGCTGCGCCACGCCGCGAGCACGATCCCACCGCCGATGGCGGCGGCGGTTAGCGCGAAGCGCCGCGCGGCGCGCTCGCGCGCGACAGCCGTCTCGCGGCCATGCAGCGCGTCCAGGCCATGCGCGGCGAGCCCTGCCAGCGCGAACGACGACACGAGCAGCCATCGCCCGGGCGCACGGAACGAGCCGAAGAGCGGCAGCCAGCGATGGAGGAGTGGGAAGAGCGGTGTGTACGCCCCGAGCGTCAGCGTGACCGAGAAGAGAGCGAGCGCCATCAGCGCAACCACCGTGCGGCGTGCACGCGAGGCGACGGCGGCGGCGGCGAGCGCCAGCGCCGTCACGCCGACGTAGCCCGTCACCTCCTGTGCCGGCAGCGACCAGAACGTCGGCAAGAGCGATTCCAGGAGATACGTGCGCTCGACGCCAAAGGCGACGGCCTCCTCAAGCGCCACGCCGCCCTGCCGGTAGGAGAGGCCGCTCAGCTCGACAGTGGGGACCAGCTGCGCGGCGGCCAGCAGCGCGCCATTGGCCACCACAAGGGCAAACGCGGGCAGGTGGGCACGACGGTCGGGCGCCCACCGGGGCGGAAGGACGGTGAACCCGAGGGCGAGGAGGGCCAGCGAGAGGATCGAGTAGTACGCCTCCTGGGTGTGTCCCGCGGAGAGCTGGAGCGCGACCGCAGCGCCGCCGGCGGCGATCCAGCCGCCGGACGCCACGACCGCATGGCGCGTGAGCGCGGTATCCGCGGCGCCGAGGCCGCGCGCGAGCGAGAACTGGGCGAGCGCGATCCAGGGCAGCCAAACGCCGGCGTGCACCTGGTTGAGATGGCCCATATGCGCGCCGAAGAAGCCGCCGCCGGCGAAGGCCATGGCGCCAGCCAGTGATGGGAGGTGACCGAGCCGCCACACCATGCGGCACAGCGCGTACATGCCCGCGCCCCCGAGAGTGAGATGCAGCCACTGGCTGAGCGCGACGGCATGGGCGAAATCCGACAACAGGAAGACCAGGTTGGGCGGATAGAGAACGCCCATCTGGATGTTGGCGAGGAAGGGCGCGCCGAAGAAGATCAGCGGGTTCCACAGCGGCAGCACGCCCCGGCGAAGCGAGTCGAGCGCGAACTGCTTCGTCGGATAGAAATAGGTGAATAGGTCAAAGCCGGCCATTGCGCCGCCGCGCAGCAGCGTGGCGCGGAGCAGGAGCGCCGCGTAGGCGGCAAGCGCGACTATTGCCCCCACACGACGCATACACGGTGTAACGTCCTAGCGCCTACCGATGCCTCCGGAGAAGCGTGTCGCCGAGTCCTCAATTGTCATGAGTCAGCTGATGCTCCCGCCGGATGCCAATCCGTGGGGCAACGTCCACGGCGGCACGATCATGAAGCTGGTCGACTCTGCCGCGGGCGTCGTGGCGACGCGTCACTGCCGCTCACGGGTGGTGACGGCGCGGATCGACGAGATGAGCTTCCTGGAGCCTGTGTCGATCGGAGACGTGGTGACGATCAAGGCGAGCGTGAACGACACGGGCCGCACATCGCTCGAGGTCGGCGTGCGCGTCGAAGCGGAGGACCTGCGCTCGGGGCGCACCTGGCACGTTGGCAGCGCGTACTTGGTCTTCGTCTCGCTCGACGACGAGGGACACCCACAAGCGGTCGCGCCGCTGCTGCCGGAGACCGCCGACGAGCGGCGCCGGCAGCGCGATGCGCGCGAGCGCCGCGCCCGGAGAAGCCGGAACGGCGGCCGTGGCGGGCCGCCGTTCCGGGGCGAGTGAGGAGAAGGAAGGAGAGAGAGGTGATGTCCGGCGCTCTCCGGCGCGCTCCCAGCCGCATGGCAAGGAGCTTCGCTCACTCGGCGTATTCAGTTTTCGCGCAAACAAAAAGACCGAAGGAATAGCCTTCGGTCTCCGCTACTCCTCTTCCAGTGGCCTACGGGGTTAGCTGTCGGGTTCGGGCTGAAAGAGCTGCCCTATCCCTCCGTGTGGAGGGAATACACCCCAATGTCGTGGGTCCCCCGTTCCCGCCTTCCGGCGGAACTCGGCCTCTATTCACTTGTCCACGCGCCGCACACCCAGGGCGTGCGCAGCCCGACTATACCCATCCGCGGCGCCGTCGTCAAGCGGGTGGACGGGCTCACGGAACCGCTCGCGTACCATTGGCCGGGCGATGGCGGTTTCCGATGAGAAGACGGCGCCCCGTGTCGTACAGCGCATGAGTCCCACCGACAACGTGGCGACGGCGCTGCGTCAGCTCGAGCCCGGCATGCGCGTCACGGTCGGCGGCGTCGCGGTCACCGTGGTAAGCCAGATTCCGTTCGGGCACAAGATTGCGCTGAGCGCGATCGCCGCGGGGTCACCGGTCCTGAAGTATGGCGAGGCAATTGGCCTGGCGCGCGACGGCATCGCGCCGGGAGAGCACGTCCACACACACAACGTCGACTCGCAGCGCGGGCGCGGCGACCTGCAGCAATAAGGAGCCGGGGACCGCACCGCGGCGCTGCTACTTCACGATGAAGGGCGGCCCGAGACGGCCCGCGTCGTCGAACCGGAGGGGCGCGGGCTCCTCCACGATCTCAAGGCTCGGGTTCGCGCGGACCTGGTCAAGCAGTCCCTCCGACACGTACAGCTCTTCCAGGCGCAGCGTGCTGTGAACGCGCGCCAGGCGCAGCGGACCGGCGGCGACTGCAGTCTTGACCGCCAGCTCGATCGCTTCGCGGTCGGTGGGAGTGGAAATGGGGATCCGCGCGACGTCGGGTGCGTTCGCGGTAACGCAGTTCATGTACATCGCGGCGCGGTCGATCGCGTCCACCAGACGCTGCGTCGTGAAGTCCGCCCAGCCGATGCCGATGGCGTTGCCGTGTGACTCCGGAGTGACATCGCGGACGACGATGCGCTTGTAATCAGGGATGCGCTCCCCACCGAGCCGCCGCCACATGCCGATCACGTTCGGGTCAAGACCGCTGCCCGAGATGTTCTTGCCGATCCAGTCGACCACCAGCACGTCGAGCGCGTCGAACGGGATGCGCGGCAGGAGCCCGTTGCTCACCTTGAGGAGGCGGCGGTCGGTCTCCTCAAAGTCGCGCGGCGCGACGGCCTCGATGCGGTACGGCTCATCGGCGGCGTTCTCCACTATGGCCACCCCAAGCAGGACTTTCCCCGAACTCAACGCGACGCGCGCGGCGTCTGGGATCGTGCGCGCCGGTCCGGCGCCGTGCATGGTCTCGGCGCCGCGCTGCTTGCCGAGCCCCACCGCGAGCATCTTGCAAAGTCCACTCTCGATCTCCGCCTTGAACGCGGTGTGCGCCTTGACACGTCCGACGACGACGACACCTTCCGCTTCCGCAGCGTTGCGGTCCATGTAGACGGGGACGCCCGCGGGCGTGCGGCCGAGCTCGACCGTGTCCATCGTGGCGCACACCGGCGCGCCGACGCGCTCCGGTGTGATGCCGTAGCCGGTCAAGACTTCTGTCTGACCGTCGGCGGTGGCGCCGCCGTGGGACCCCATGGCGGGGACGATGAATGGATCGGCCCCCATCGCGCGCAGCTCCGCGACGCACGCGGCGAGAATCTCCGAGATGTGGCCGATGCCGCGACTACCTGCCGTGAGCGCGATTCGCGCCTTCGGTGTGACACGCGCCGCGACGCCGCTGGCGCGTATCGCGGCGCGCACCGAGCCGGTCACGTCGGCGATGCGCTCGTCTCCAAAACGCTGCCTGATTCGCAACACGCGCGGGAGCTCAATCACGGTCATCGCACGATTCTAGGCGCAATGCCGAAAGTGTGACGGAAAGCACTTGTCGGTGGCGCGGGGCTGTGTTACATTGCACCCCGTTCGCGCGGAGCCCGGCAGCCAATCGGCCGGCCCGCCGGGGCACGTTGGCAGTTTCCGTTTACTACCCGTCCCGGGCATCGCCGTGCCTCGCACACGACGCGCGGGACCCACCACCTTCCGGGGGTCGAAGCACTCATGCCGATGATGAGGACCAGGCCATCGCTGCTCTCGGCGAAGGCGCAGAAGCTCGGGCTCGAGACGCGCGAAGACGTAGAGAAAGAATTCATCGCGGCGAAGTCCGGCTGGTCCAAGGGCACGCTCTACCACTGCCCGTTCTGCGACATCGACCTCTGGTCACCATCCGGCGCCCGCAAGCACATGAAGACCAAAGAGCATCCCGTGCTGCGCTGGGACTGGTACTGACCGCAGCGCACGACGCGAGAGGCGTCTTGAGACGCCTGCACTAGAATCTGCGCGACATGAGCGCGCTGCCGGACACCTTCATGGGCTACCGCCGCGCCGACGGCGGCGCGGGCACCCGTAACCACCTGCTGGTGGTGCCTTCGGTAGTGTGTGCCAACACGGTTGCGCAGCGCGTCGCGAGTCTGGTCCCGGGCGCCGTGGCCATCCCCCACCCGCACGGCTGCGCGCAGGTGGGCGACGACGTCGTGCTGACCGAGAAGGTGCTGGCGGGGGCGGCTGCCAATCCGAACGTGGGCGCTGCGCTGGTGATCGGGCTCGGGTGCGAAACGTGCCAGTCGGGAGAAGTGGCCGACCTGGCGCGTGCGCTCGCGCCCGGCAAGCTAATCGAGTCTTTTTCCATCCAGGACGCCGGCGGCTCGATCAAGGCGATCTCGCGTGGGGTCGAGGCGGGCAAAGAGCTGATGGCGCGCATCGCGCCCCAGCGCCGGGAGTCGATTCCGATCTCTGAGCTGCTGCTGGCGCGCGACCGCGGGCACGAGGACGAGACGACCGACCGTGCCGCCGACCCGGTTGCAGACGTGGTGGCGCAGATGATGGTTGCAGCAGGCGGTTCGGTGGTCGTTCCCGACTTCATGGCGCCACTGACCGACCGGGTGCGCGCGCTGCCATTCGCGGACCGCCCGATCGGCAAGGGTCGACATGTCATGCAGACGCCGGACGTGGACGCGGTGTCGCTGTCTGCCATGGCCGCCGGTGGGGCGCAGGTGTGCTTGTTCACGACCGGCACGGGGTCACCGTTGGGCAACGCCGTCTGCCCTGTCATTAAGGTGTGCGCCAACCCCGAAACGAACGAGCGTATGGCGGACAACATCGATTTCTCGTCGAGCGACCTGTTGGAGGGGCGTGAGGGCGTTGAGCAGATGGCTCAGCGGCTGTACCGCATGACGCTCGAAGTGGCGAGCGGCCAGCTGACCAGCGCCGAGATGATCGGC
>DASTZM010000644.1:0-2397 GCA_035764305.1 Chloroflexota bacterium
CTGCATGCCGCGCCGGATCCCGTCGGTGGTGTCCATCGCCACGCAGCGCACCCAGTTGTTCCCGATGTGCTGCTCCACCTCCAGCACCAGCCGCTCCGGCAGATCCGACCCGCCCTCGCGGATCTCGCGCGCGTCGCGGAAGATCTCCACCGCGTTGTAGATCGCCGGCAGCCGGTCCGCCGGGAACACGCAGTCCACCACCGCCCCCAGCACCTGCACCACTCGGCCATGTGTCCCCTTCACGCTCGCCATCGTGTTGCCTCCTTCTTTCGGTAGATAGGAAGCGAACCGCGAAAGCTGCAGCTGGCGCGCGCCCTGGCTCTTCGCCTCCATGCCCAGCTTGAGGTAGATGTTCCCCAGGTGGAACTTCACCGTGCGCTGCTCGACGCACAGCGTCCGCGCGATCTCGCGCAGCGAGACTCCCGCCGCCCGCAGTGACAGGACTTCCCTCTCCCGGGCGCTGAGGGTCCCCAGGGGCGCCAGGGACTCCGTTGTCCTCGGCTGCGGGCCGTCCATCGCTTCCTCCTCGAAGCTACGCGCGTCACCCCCGCGTTGGGAACTGTCCCTACGTCCAGTTCTTGTGAATCATTTCACAAACTCCAGGAGCGGCGCAAGGAGGTGCCCGTACGCCGGCTCCCAGAACGGCCCCGATCGCTCGCCTTCCAGGTGCTCTCCCTGCCGCACGACCACCAGATCCAGACTGGGCACGACCACCAGCAGTTGGTGTCCCGCGCCGGCCCCGGCGAACGCGTCGCGCGGCACCTCCGGCCACACGCCGTCTTCATTGGAGTACCAGCACAGCCCCGACGCCGGCACGCGCGGGTCGCGCGACCGGCTGGGGAGCGGCGTCCCGGCATACGCCAGCCCCTGGCGTACCAGGTCCGCGTCCACCAGCTGCCTGCCCTGCCACGTGCCCCGCTGGAGCATTAGCCGACCTATCCGCCCGATTGCCCGCGCGGTGAACGACCCACCTCCCCAGTTGGCCACCAGCGGCAGCCCGTCTACCTTGTACGTCTGGCCGTAGCCGATCGACCACGTCTCCGGACCCAGCCCGATCGGCTCGAAGACCCGCTCGCGCAGGAGCGTGCGGATGTCCGGCCACGCCGTTCCCTGGAGGGCCGCCGTGACTCCGTAGGCCAGCATTGCCATCCCCGGGTTGGAGTACTCGTAGCCCGTGCCTGCCTCGAAGAGCAATGGCGTCTCGTCCCGGGAGATCGTGAACGGGTCCGGCTCTCTCGCCCAGAACCGCCGCATCCAGTCCGGCGACTCGATGTGCTCGGCGTCCTCCAGCCCCGACGAATGCGTCGCCAGGTGACGGATCGAGATCGCCCGCTTCTGCGGGTGGTCCTGCCACTGCGCGACGTAGCGCGCCGCCGGGTCGTCCGCGCCCAGGCGGCCCTCTTCCAGCGTCAGCATCAGGGAGAGCCCGCCCACCAGCGCCTTGGCCAGCGAGGCGGTGTAGTGCGGTCGTTCGGCGCTCCAACCTTCCGCGTACCACTCGAGCAGCGTCTGGTCGCCGCGCTGCACCAGCAACCCGGCGGTGCCCCGTCGGGCCAGGTCGTCGCGCACGTCGTCAAGACTCACGAGCGGTATGGTAGGCGCCCGTGGAGAGCGACGCGCTGCGCGGCATCTTCCCCATCGTCTACACCGCGTTCTTCGCCGATGGGCGCATCGACGAGCGCGGCGAGCGGCGGATCGTCGACTACCTGATCGCCGCCGGCACGCAGGGCCTCGCCGCCTGCGGCGGCGCAAGCGAGACCGGCAAGATGACCGTCGCCGAGCGGAAGGCGCTGCTCGAGCTGTGCGTTGCCCAGACCAACGGCCGCGTCCCCGTCATCATGGGCTGCACCGCGGCGACCACCGACGAGTCGATCGACCTCGTGCGCCACGGCGCGGCGCTCGGCGTGCGCGCCGCCTTCGGCCTCCTGCCGGGCAAGGACGCGCAGCTGAAGGGCGATGATCTGAACGAGGCGCTGCGCCGCCACTACCTGGCGCTGGGAGAGGCCAGCCCCATCCCCATCATGGTCCAGGAAGTCTCCAATCCCATTCCCGCCGAGGTGGTCGTCGACCTGTTCGAGCGCTGCCCCAACGTCTGCTACGTGAAGGAGGAAGCGCCCGATGCGGGCCACCGCACGACGCGCCTGCTGGAGCTCAGCGGCGGCAAGCTGCGCATCTTCACCGGCGGTGCCAACCCGGTGGGCGAGTTCGAGCGCGGCGCCATCGGCGCCATCCCCGGCAGCATCGGCGTCGCCGATCTCTCGGCGGCGTACGACCGCTTCGTGGCCGGCGATGTCGCAGGCGCGCGCCGCGCGTGGCACCACTTCCTGCCGCTCTCCCACTGGCGTCGCCAGTTCGGCACGCTCGGCGCCAAAGAGGTGCTGCGCCGCCTGGGTGTGA
>DASTZM010000645.1:0-2611 GCA_035764305.1 Chloroflexota bacterium
AGCTCGCGGGAGTGGGACTGTTCCGCGGCATGTCCGCCGAACAGCTCAAGCCGCTGGCCGAGGTAGCCGAATCGATCACCTACCAGCCCGGTGACGCGATCATGCGCCAGGGGGACCCCGGCGAGAGCGTCTACGTCATCACCGGCGGCAAGGTCGAGGTCCGCGCCCGCTCCGACAAGGATCCGTCCGCGCGCGAGGCCGTCGTGGCCTGGCTGGTCAGCGGCGACGCGGTGGGCGAACTCTCGCTCCTGGACGGGCAGCCTCGCTCGGCCAGCTGCGTCGCGGTTGAGGAGACCACGTGCCTGCGCCTGGAGCGCGCCGACTTCATGCGCGCGCTCCAGAGCCACTGGCCGCTCTCGGAGGCGCTTCTCAACGTCCTGGCGCAGCGCCTGCGCCTGGCCGACAAGCTCCTGGCGGAGCACGCGCGCGACCCGCTGACGGGGCTGAACAACCGCCGCGCGCTGGCCGAGATCTACGAGCGCGAGCGCGTGCGCTGGCAGCACGCCTCCCGGCGCGGGGGCGACGCCGAGAAGCAGCCGCTCGCCGTCCTCTTCGCCGATATCGACGACTTCAAGACGATCAACGACAGGCACGGCCACATGGTGGGGGACGGGGTCCTACGGTCGGTGGCGCTCACACTCACCGCGGTCAGCCGCTCGTCGGACGTCGTCGCCCGCTTCGGTGGGGACGAGTTCGTCATGCTCCTGCCGGAGGCGGGGGAGATGGGCGCGCAGCGCGTGGCCGCGCGCGTGCGGGAGATGCTGACCAAAGACCCGCCCGGCCCGGTGCCGTTCAGCGTGAGCATCGGCACGGCGGTACTCGAGGCCGGCAAGACCGCGACGTTGGAGCAGCTGCTCGAGCGCGCTGACAAGGCGATGTACGAGGACAAGGCCCGCAAGGGCGTCGCCTCCGCCCGCGCCTAGCCCTCACACCCTTCGGGCGGGTGAGGCGCCTCTACCGCTGCTTCTCTTTGTCGCGGTACATCGCCGCGTCCGCGGCCGCCATCAGCTCTTCCAGCGCCGGCGGGTGGAACGCGTCCGAGACCGCCAGGCCCACGCTCACGGTGTACGGCACCGGCTGTGCGTGCGGCCCCGTCATCTCCTGGAACAGCAGCCGCATGCGGGTGCAGACGTGCTCGGCCCCCGCCTTGCTGCTCTCGGGCATGAGCACCACAAACTCGTCCCCGCCGTAGCGCGCCACCAGGTCGGACGCGCGCACCGCGTGACGCAGGGTGCGCGCGACGGCGCACAGCACCTCGTCACCCACCAGGTGGCCGTAGGTGTCGTTGATCGTCTTGAACTGGTTGACGTCCACAAACAGCAGCGCCAGCCGGTTGTTGTGCGGCGCGCCCGTGCCGCCGCGCTGGGCGTGCTCGCGCGCGACGCGCTCGGCACGCGCCCGCTCGCGCTCGTAGATCTCCACCAGCGAACGGCGGTTGTGGAGTCCGGTGAGCGGATCGTGCGCGTGCTCGGCCATGCGCGCGTCGGCGTAGCGGAGGCGGTCGGCCAGCACCGCGAACAGCGCGCGCGAGAGCGACCAGTGGCGCCGCGCCGCCTCTAGGAACGCGTGCCGCTCCAGCCTGAGGCAACGCGTCTGGCCCAGCGCCACGCAGCTGGCCGAGCGCGGCCTGCCGTCCAGCAGCGCCAGCTCCCCGACCGTATCCCCGCTGGAGAGTGACGAGATCACGACGCTCGCCCCCGGATCGTCCGATCTGTCGGGGTCGTCCGCCAGGATCTCCACGCGCCCGCTACTAATAATGAAGACGCTGTCGCCGGGGTCTCCCTGGCGCATCAAATAGTCGCCGGCCTTGAAGGTCACCACCTGCGTCGCGGCGGCAACCGGCTGAAGCTGCGCCGGCGTCAGCTCGTGGAACAGCACCGTCCGGCGCAGCAGCGCGATCCGCTCATCCTCGGACGGGGACGCGCCGCCGTGGCCGCCGGGACCGCCGGGAGCATGGTTGGACGGGCTTTCCAGGATCGTGGTCATCGTGTTCTTGGCGCAGTAACGTGTAGGGTACGCCGCCCGGACCGCCGTCACAACCTGGAAAACCCTCCCTCTGTGAAATAGGCACGTTGTCCGGAAAACCGGAGGGGTTGGTGGCTGGCACACCCTTTGCGTTGGATAGCTGGACGATGCAGTCTCCCAAGGAGCGCGCGCGGGCCCTGATCCTGGTGCCGGATGACCGGCGTCGCCGGCAACTACGCGCCGCGCTGGAGGAGGATGGACACGATGTGGTCACCGCACGCTCTGGCCCCAGCGCCGCTGCCCTGCTCAAGGACGCGCGGCGCTGCCCGGACGTGGTGGTCCTGGACATGCGCCTCCCGCCCCGGGACGGAGCGGCGTTCGCGGAAGCCTACCGGCGCGCGCCCGCGCCGCACCCGCCCATCATCCTGGTCCCCACCGAGGACCAGGCCGTTCCCCCCGTCCGACCCGAGGAGCTGGAGGAACTGCCCGACGACCTGCTGGACAGCATGGACAGCAGCGACGGCGCGCTGAACGGGGCCGCGCTGAACCTGCTCCGCGCGCGCGTGCGTCTGCACGGCGGTCAGGGGGCGCAGCGCCGGCGCAGCACGCACCGCGGCCGGACCCCGGCGATCGTCGCGGCGGCCGG
>DASTZM010000646.1:0-6623 GCA_035764305.1 Chloroflexota bacterium
GTCCACCAGCCGCGGATTCCTCGGCGTCGACACCCGGCACTCCAACGCCGGCTGCCCCCGATCCAGCGCCTCTACCCCCTTCTTCGCCAGCAGCACCGACACCACCGGCTCCCGCTGCTCCGCGCTCCCCGGCGACCGATACCCCAGCACGTGCCACGTGCGCGTCCTCACGTCCTTCGGATCGCGTGCCCGCTGGACCTCTCCCCCGCCGTGAAACGCCGCCAGCAGCGACTGCGAGAACGTCGCCAGCACCTCGTCCACCACCGCGCTGACCTCCTCGAACTGCCGCTCCAGACGCTCGATCGCCTCCCGCCGCAGCCGTTCGCTGCGCAGCTTCTCGCGCAGCTGCTCCGCCACCCGGTGGCGCACCTGCTCGAACGTCAGGCGTGCCCGGCGTCCCCCGCTCATCGTCGGGACGCTGATGTCGTCGAGATTGACCCCCTCCAGCAGCCGGCTCAGCGCCGCGTCCCAGTCGTCGCTCGCCGGCGCGCGCTCCTCGTTCTGGCCGCCCGCCAGGTCCCGTTCCGACATGAAGAAGAGTCGCGTCAGTATATCGGCGTGTGAAAGACCAGCTACAGCCGAAATGCCTCGAGTGACTGCTCCGGCTCCTCGCCCCGCAGCCGCTGCGCGAGCAGGTACCCCACCGCCGCGCTGACCGTCACCCCGATCGCCCCGTGCCCCGCCGCCACACACGCGTTCTCCACGCCTGGCACGTCGCCCACCAGCGGCAGGCGCTCCTCGGTCAGGACCGGTCGGAAGCCCGCCCACGCGTGCTTCAGCGCCGCCGTCTCCAGGCCCGGCGCCAGGCGCAGCGCCAGGTCCGCCAGATGCTTCAGCCCGTACGTCGTCACGCGCGCGTCGAATCCAACGTGCTCGTGCGTCGCCCCAACCGCCGCCGTGCCATTCGCTTTCGGGATGACGTAGCCCCCCGGGCCGTGCACCACGTGACCCACGCGCGGCCGGCCTGGCGCAGGCTGGAGCGCCATGATCTGGCCCCGCTGCGGCTCCACCGGCAGCGGCCGTCCCAGCCACCGCGACACCACCCCCGTCCACGCGCCGCTCGCCAGCACCACCTGACCGCACGGCAGCGTCCCCTCGCTCGTCTCCACCCCCGTCACGCGCCCGCCGCTCTGCAGAAAGCCCGTGACCGAGACACCCTGCAGCACCGTCGCCCCCTGCAGCGCCGCACTCGACGCCAGCGCGCGCACGTACTTCGGCGCGTACAGCCCATTCGTCGACGGGATGCGCAGCGCCCCCAGTGCGCGCTCGGGCAGCGCCGGCTCGAGCCGCCGCAGCTCCGCCGCCTCCACCCACTCGGTCGTCTCGTCCAGCTCGGCATACCGCTCCGCCACGTGCGTCCGGAGCGCCCCCACTTCCCGCTCCGTCAGCGCCAGCCGCAGCGTCCCCAGGCGCTGCCACTCGATGTCGATCCCCGTCCGCTCCAGCAGCTCGGGCGCTAGCGTCGCCAGGAGACGCCGCGCCAGCTGCGCCTGCAGCGCCAGCGGACGCGGGTTCCCCGCCAGCGCCTCCACGATCGCCGCCGACGCCCCCGACGCCGAAGGCGTCCCACCCACCCGGGTCTGCTCCACCAGCGTCACTCGCACGCCCGCGGCCGAGAGGTAGTGCGCCGTCGCGCACCCCATCACCCCACCCCCCACGATGACCACGTCCGGCGACACACTCGTCACGCGCGGAGGGTACCCTCCCCGACGTGGACGCGCGCACCGTCTTCGCCGCGGTGGGAGGCGCCGAGACGTTCGACCGTATCGTCGACCGCTTCTACGAGGGCGTGACAGCCGACCCTGTGCTTCGCCCCATGTATCCCGAAGACCTCGACGCCAGCCGCCGCCACCTCAGCCTTTTCCTCCAGCAGTACTTCGGCGGACCGTCGACCTACTCCGAGGCGCGAGGCCACCCGCGGCTGCGCATGCGCCACGTCCCCTTTGCCATCGGCCAGGCCGAGCGCGACGCCTGGATGCGCCACATGCGCACCGCCGTGGAAGCCGAGCGCCTCCCCGCCGAGGTCGAGTCCGTCCTGATCGACTACTTCGACCGCGCGGCGACGTTCATGATCAACCGCGAGTAGCTGCTACGCCGACGCGCCCGAGTAGTGGCGCAGCCCGAACCGCCAGAAGCGCCGCGACACGACCAGTAGCGCCACCGCCATCGCGCCGGCCCCCGCCAGCGTCGCCGGTGAGCCGCGCCCCGCCAGCGCCTCCGCCGGCACCGTCGTCGCGAACGCCACCGGCACCACGAAGGTCAGCGCCGCCCGCAGCCAGCCGGGATAGATCCCCACCGGCCACTTCCCCGCCTGGTACAGGCTCTGGAAGATCACCATCAGGTTGTCCACGCGCACCAGCCAGAACGAGAGCGTCGCCAGCATCAGCCAGAAGGCGTACACGATCGCCGCCCCGGCCAGGAGCGCCGCGCCGAACGCCAGCGCCTCCGCTGCCCCCACCTCCTCGCCGATCTGGCCCAGCGCAACGCCCAGCACCGCCGCGCCGAGCCCGACGTCGGTGACCTTCCAGATCTCCACCTGGCGCACGCTCACCAGCACTTGCGCGTCCTCCGGCTTCGTCAGCGTGAAGTCGAGCGTCCCCTGACGCACGTCCTCCATCAGCCGGTTCATGCTCGGCGCGATCATCAGATAGATCAGTCCGTCGATCATGTAGTAGACGCCCAGCAGCGCCAGGAGGTCCGCCGCGCGCCACCCACCCAGCGAGGTCGTGTGCGAGAAAACCAGCGCCAGCCCGCCCAGCCCGACGATCAGACGCATCGCCGAGCGCACCGCGGCGATGTAGAAGTTGGTCCGATACTGCAGCTCGTTCAGCGCGGCGACGCGCAGGAACACCGCCACCAGCCGCAGCAGGCTCACGCCCCCACCGCCGAAAACTGCTTCACCCCTGCCTTCCAGGTCAGACGCATGATGACGAACGCCAGACCGACCCATATCGCTTGCGCCGCCAGGCCCGACGCCACTTCGCCCGCGCTCAACCGGCCCAGCAGCACCTCCACCGGGAACGCCAGACCCCACCGGAACGGCAGCACGTTCGCCACCACTTGCAGCTGAGGCGGCAGCAGCGCCAGCGGCGCGAAATACCCGGACATGAAGATCGCCACCGTGTCCAGCGCCTGGTTGAACGCCGCCACGCGCGTCGTCCAGAACCCGATCAGCGCGAACGACCACTCGATCAGGAAGCGCAGCGCGAATGCGAGCGCCAGCGCCGGCACGAACGCCGCTACTTCCCACCACGACGTGTGCAGCTCCGGCCGGAAGATCGCCGCCATGAGCCCCGCCGCCGGCAGCATGACCACCATTGTCAGCGCCTTGTAGGTCAGATTGTCCACGACGTGCCAGTGGATCGGATGCACCGGCCGCAGCAGCCGCGGCGCCAGCGTCCCCTGGCGCACCAGGAACTCGAACTCATACGTGATCCACGTGAACACCAGGTGGTTCACGACCATCAACGCGATGAAGTACGCCGCCAGCTCCGGCCCGCTGTACCCGCCCACCGAGCCGCCCGACGCCTGCGCCACCACCGACCAGACCGTGAGGTGCACCACCGGCTGAACGAGTCCGAATAGCAGCCAGATCACCAGCTGGACGCGGTACTGCAGCTGCAGCGCCAGCGCCACTTTGAACTGGGCACGATAGACGTCGAGCAAGACCGCCATCGCCGCTCGCCGCTAGACGCCGGCCGTGACCGCCGCCACCGGATCGCCATCCTCCGCTCGCTCCTCAGCGAACACCTGCTCGATCACTTCCTCAATCGGCGGATCTTCCACCGTGAGGTCTGCGATCGGCACGCTCGCCAGCAGCCGCTCGGTCGCGCGCGCCGTCTCCGCCTTTGGGACGCGCAGCGTCACGCGCCCCTCCTGGGCCGTGACCACCTCGCCAAACGGCGACAGGTCGACCTCGGCGTCCAGCGGCTCCACTACGATCGTCTTGTGCGGCGAGAACCGCGACACCAGCTCCGAGAGCTGGCCGTCAAACAACAGCCTCCCGTGGTGGATGACGACCACCCGCTTGCACAGCGCCTCGACATCCAGCATGTAGTGGCTCGTCAGCAGCACTGTCGCGTCGTGGCGCCGGTTGTACTCCGCGATGAACGATCGGATACGGCGCTGCATCGTCACGTCCAACCCCAGCGTCGGCTCGTCCAGGAACAGGATCTTCGGCCGGTGCAGCAGCGACGCCGCCAGCTCGCACTTCATCCGCTCGCCCAGTGAGAGCTGTCGCACCGGCTTGTGCAGCAGCTCCCCCAGCTCGAGCAGCTCGGTCAGCTCCCGCACCGTCGAGCGGAACTGCTCCTGCGGGATCCGATAGATCGCGCGGTTCAGCTCGAACGAGTCGACCGCGGGGATGTCCCACTGCAGTTGGTTGCGGTTGCCCATCACCAGCGTGATCTCGCGCAGGTACCCCTTCTCGCGCTTCCACGGCGTGTGACCAAGGACGTCCACCTCTCCGCCGGTCGGGTGCAGCAGCCCGGACAGCATCTTGAGCGTCGTCGTCTTCCCCGCGCCGTTTGGCCCCAGGAATCCCACCACCTCACCCGGCGCCACCGTGAACGTGATGTCGTCCACCGCCTTGACCTCGCGCGCCGTGCGCCGCACCAGCGCGCGCAGCGCGGCGGCAGTTCCCGCGGCGCGCTCGTGCACGAAGTAGCTCTTGCGCAGGCGCTCGACTCGGATAATCGGGGCGCCCCGCGCAGGCGTGGCCGACGGCGTCGCCGACATAGAACGTTAGTATCAACGCCCCGTGGCAGTTGTTGTTCTGGGGGCCGGCAACACCGGCCTCTCCATCGCCGCCAAGCTCGCCCTCGAGGGGCACGACGTCGTGCTCTGGGAGCATCCCGACCACGCCGCCGCCGTCGCCCCAATCCGTGACTCACGCCGCATCATGCTCCTCGGCACCGGCGGCGAAGGCGCCGCCACCCTGGCGAGCGTCACCACCGATGCCGGCGACGCGCTGAGCGCGGGGGACATCCTGCTTGCTTCGGTCCCCTCTTACGCCCACGCTGCCTTCGCCTCCGCCCTTCTGCCGCACCTCAGACCACGCCACCTCCTGACCCTCCTACCCGGCAACCTCGGCTCCCTCGCGTTCGCCCACCGCCTGCGCGCGGCGGACGCCCGCCCGCTGCTCGCCGAAAGCGATACGGCCCCATACGTCTGCCGCAAGACCGCGCCCGACGAGGCAACCATCTGGGGTGTCGTGCCGGCCATGGGCATCGGGGCCTTCCCCGCCCACCGCACCGGCGAAGCCCTGGAGCGCCTGCGCTCATATTTCCCCGGCCTCCAGCCGTATCCGCACACGCTCGCCGCCGGTCTTGGTGCGATGAATCCGATCGTCCACCCGCCCGGGGTCCTCATGAACGCCGGACGCATCGAGCGCAGCCGCGGCGAGTTCTACTTCTATGAGGAGGGCGTCACCCCCGGCGTCGTGCGCGTGATCGAGGCGCTCGACGCCGAGCGGCGCGCGCTCGCCGAGGCGTTCGACATAACGCTGACAAGCGTGGCCGAAGCCTTCCACGCGGCGGGGTTCGGCCCCAAGGGCGATCTGTGGTCCGCCATCAACGGCAGCCGCATGCTCACCGCGCTGCGCGCGCCGGGGTCGCTCCAGACCCGCTGGCTGTCAGAAGACGTTCCCTTCGGCCTCCGCACCTGGGTCGAACTGGGTCGCGTCGCCGGCGTCCCGATGCCCGTCGCCGATGCGCTGATCACGCTGGCCGACCAGGTCATGGGCGCCGACTCGTGGGCCACCGGCCGCTCGCTCGAAGACCTGGGCATCGACGACCTGGAGCGCGCGGCGCTCATGCGTTACCTGACCACCGGCACCGCATGACCGGGGACGATCGCCCCAAGACTCCCTTCACGCCACACGTCGAGGCCGAGGAAGGCGAGCCGACGCGTTTCGACTACGTCGTCCTCGTCCTCGTCACCGCGCTGGTCGTCGGCGCCCTGCTGTGGGCCTTCGGCGTGATCAAGATCCCCTGGCTGCCCATCTAGCCCATCCCGTGCGCCGGGAAAACGAGTCGCTTGACCGTCTCCACCGACTGCTCGGCGAACCGCCGCACCTGCTCCGCGTACCGCGCCTCCACTGGCGGCGAATCGTCATCCGGGATCGCGAGGTCGGTCTCTAGCCCCGCCAACGTCACGAACTCCGCCGCCCAGATGCGCGGCGTTGCCTCCACGTCGTAACCCCCACCCCCCACCGCCACCAGGCGTCCGCCCGCCATGTCACGCAGCCGCTGCGCTGCGCCGCGGTACGCGCGCTCGGTCAGCAGCAAGTGCGCCAGCGGGTCGCCAAAGTACCCATCCGCCCCCAGTTGCACCAGCAGCGCGTCCGGCCTGAAGGACGCGTGCAGCGGCGGCACGACCTGATCGAACGCCCACAGCCAGACCTCATCACCCGTATACGGTGCCAGCGGCACATTGACGCTGTAGCCCGTTCCTCTCTCCGTCCCCACGTTCTCGGCGAAGCCACCTTTCGGCCCGGGGAACAGGTACTCCGTCGACTCGTGCAGCGAGACCGTCAGCACGCGGTCATCACCCTCGAACGTCGCCTCCACGCCGTCGCCGTGGTGCACGTCCAGGTCCACATACATCACGCGCCGTCCCCGCTC
>DASTZM010000647.1:0-4388 GCA_035764305.1 Chloroflexota bacterium
CCTCACCGGCGACGCGGATGACTAGCGCCGACCGCGTGGCAGATTGTCCGCCGCGCGTCTTCGCTCCCTGGGGTGCGTCTACGACAACCACGGTTCCCTCTCTCTGATGGATTAGTTGACGTCGCCGGCGCGATGGCCGAGGCGCGTCGAGATGCGTTGTGCTGCGCGGCGGACGGCGGTGCCCAGCTCCGGCATCCGATCTGGATCCATACGGAACGCCGGGCCGGAGATGGTGATGCTGGCCACAACCTCGCCGCGATGGTCGAAGACCGCGGCGCCGACCGCGCTCAGGTCGGCCTCGAACTCCTTCTCGCCGACGGCGTAGCCGCAGTGCCGCACGGCGTCGAGCTCCTGCCGCACCGCGCTTGGGTCGACGATGGTGTGCTCGGTGAAGCGCTCCAACGGGCGGCTGAGGAGTGTGTCGGCGACCTCCTTAGGCACATGTGCGAGGAGCGGTTTGCCGGCCGCGGTGCAGTGGAGCGGCAGGCGCCGACCGATCCAGCCGATGTGCTTGACGGGGTGCGGCCCGAGCACCTGGTCGATGTTCACGGCGACGTCGGTGTCGAGGACCGAGAGCGTCGTCGTCTCGCCCGCCTCGGCGGCCAGATCCTGTAGCAGCGGTCGAGCGACGTCGCGCAGGTCGTACTGCGTCAGGGCCAGGCCGGCCAGCGTGGCCAGCTGCAGACCGAGGCGGTAGCGCCCGTTGCGCGGGTCCTGCTGAACGAAACCGCCTGCTTCCAGAGTGGAAAGCAGGCGGGAGACGGTGCTTTTGTGGAGCTTCAGACGTCGGGCAAGCTCGGTAACGCCAAGGTCGGGCTCCGACTCGCCGAAGAGCTTGAGGACGGCGATGGCGCGCTCGACCGATTGGATACCGCCGCTGCGGTGACTGCCGGGCTCCATTTTGAGACAGCGTTGCGCGTGGCGGAACGCTGTCTCAATTCTACAGCAGTGTGCTCGGGATGACGACGCCCCAGCCCGTCGAATCGGCCTCCCGGAAAAAGAGGAACAGGCCGCGGGGACAGCGGTAGAGCTGCGCCCCCGCCAGGCGCTCGGGCGCGGTCAGGGGTACCGGCGCGTGGGCCTTGAACGTGACTTTTGGGCCGGCCATCGCGAGCACGTCGCTTACCTCGTTGAGAGCGTCGATGATCGCCAGCCCGTCCTCGGTCTCCATGCTGACACCCATGTCGAGCGTTTGCTCGTCCATCAGCTGACTCTCGGGCCGGCGGCGCGCACCTCGGGCGAGACGGTCGGGGCGAACGGGGCGAAATTCTCGTCGAAGCTGCGCGCCAGACGCGTCGCGGTGGCGTCATAGGCGGCGGGGTCGCTCCAGGTCAGACGTGGCTGGAGTACCTCGCTGGGGACACCGGGGCACGATTGTGGGATGCCGAGTCCAAAGAACGGGTCGGGGGTGACGGGTGCTTTGCCGAGCGAACCGTCGAGCGCCGCGGCGACCATGGCGCGCGTGTGGGCAATCGGCATGCGGTGTCCGGTGCCGGCGGGTCCGCCGGTCCAACCGGTGTTCACCAACCAGACGTCGACGTTGTGCTCCTTGATCTTCCGGGCGAGCATCTCCGCGTAGCGCGCGGGGGGAAGGGGAAGGAACGGCGCGCCGAAGCAGGTGGAGAACGTGGGCTGCGGCTCGGTTACGCCCCGCTCGGTCCCGGCGACGCGTGCGGTGTAGCCCAGCAGGAAGTGGTACATCGCCTGCTCGGGCGTCAAGCGGCCGATAGGCGGCAAGACCCCGAAGGCGTCGGCCGTGAGCATCAGCACGGTCGACGGATGGCCGCACACGCCGGTGCGCGACGCGTTGCGGATGTAGGAGATGGGGTAGCACGAGCGCGTGTTCTCGGTGAGCGACTCGTCATCGAGGTCGAGCTTGCGCGTAGCGGGATCGATCACGACGTTCTCGAGCACGGTGCCGAAGCGGTGGGTCGCTTCGTAGATATCGGGCTCGGCGGTGGCCGAGAGGCGGATCACCTTGGCGTAACACCCGCCTTCGAAGTTGAAGACGCCATCCTCGCCCCAGCCGTGCTCGTCGTCGCCGATCAGGGTGCGAGCCGGATCGGCGGAGAGGGTGGTCTTGCCCGTGCCGGAGAGGCCGAAGAAGATGGCCGAGCGGCCGTCGGCGCCGACATTGGCCGAGCAGTGCATCGAGAGCACGCCCTGCTCGGGCAGGAGGTAGTTGAGCAGGGTGAAGACGCTCTTCTTCATCTCGCCCGCGTAGCGCGTCCCGCCGATGACGACGACGCGCTTGGCGAAATCGAGCGCGATGAAGGTGCCGGTCTTGGTCCCATCGCGCGCCGGCTCGGCCTCGAAGAGCGGCGCGTGGACGATGGTGAACTGTGGCTCGTAGTCGACCAGCTCCTCGGACGTCGCGGGGATGAACATGTTGCGCGCGAAGAGTGAGTGCCAGGCGGTCTGGCCGACGGCGCGCACGGGTAGGCGGTAGCGCGGCTCGGCGTTGACGAAGCAGTCCTGGACGAAGAGCGTGTCCTGTGCGCTCAAGTAGTCCGTGACGCGCCCGTAAAGCTCCTCGAACCGCCCGGGCTCGATCGGCTGGTTGACGGGGCCCCACCAGATCTTGCTGGCGTACTCCGGGTGGCGGACGACGAACTTGTCGCCGGGTGACCGGCCGGTGTGCTGTCCCGTCTCGACGACGATCGCGCCGCTCTCGGAGATCAGGCCCTCGGCGCGCGTGACCGCGAGCTCGTAGAGCTGTGGGGCAGCGAGGTTGTGATGGACCGCGCCGGCGGCGCGGATATTCAGCTCCGCCAGCGCGGCGCGCAGGCGATTCATGAGGATGACGTGGTTCCCTTCCGGAAGAGTAGTACCGTCTGCGGTCAGGGAAGCGTCAAGACGCGGGGGCCGCTCTCTGTTACTGCGACGGTGTGCTCGAAGTGCGCGGAGAGCTTCCCGTCTCTCGTCTTGACCGTCCAGCCGTCGCTCAACTGCTGAGTCTCGCCGGTTCCGGCGTTGAGCATTGGCTCGATGCACAGCACCATTCCGGGCAGGAGCTCCTGCCCCTGACCGGCGGGGCCGTAGTTCGGCACGGCAGGCTCCTCGTGCAGGTCGCGGCCGATCCCGTGCCCGCAGTACTCGCGCACGACGCCGTATCCCTGGGCAGCGGCGAAGTCCTCGATGGCCTGGCCGATGTCCGAGACGTGGCCGCCGGCGCGCGTGGCGGCGACACCCCTCTCCAGCGCCGCGCGCGTGGCGTCGACGAGCGCGGCGGCGCCGTTCTGTGGGGCGCCGACGACGACGGAGCGCGCGGCGTCGCCCTGCCAGCCGCGGTAGATTGCGCCGCAGTCGATCTTGAGGACGTCGCCGTCGCGCAGGATGCGCTTGGCGCTGGGGATGCCGTGAACGATCTCCTCATTGAGTGAGGTGCACAGCGTGGCGGGGAAGCCGCGGTAGCCCTTGAACGACGGGACGGCGCCGCGCTTGCGGATGTGGGCCTCGGCCAGACGATCCAGGTCCAGCGTGGACACGCCCGGGCGTGCCTCGCGGCTGACGAGGTCGAGCACCTCGGCGACGATGCGTCCGGCTTCGCGCATGAGCGCGAGCTGCGATTCCGACTTGAGCGTGACGGCGCGCTTGATCTGGGTCTTGCCCATGGGGTTCAGGCCAGGTACGGGATGGTCTGCGGGCCTTGCGGCAGGACGCAGAGGGTTGCGTCGGGGCCGCGCTCGGCGAGGAGACGCTCGATCGTGGCCTCGACGTCGGCGCATGGATGGAGGTGGGTGCGGCGCACGACTTCGTCGGGCAGCGTGCTGTGGAGGCAGACATCGCAGCGTCGCTGGATCATGGCCTGAATCTGCGCCTCCCACTGATCGGGCATCTGGAAGCCCGGGGCGTTGATGCGGGCGAGCAGTGCCTCGGGGTCGCGCGCGGCGAAGAGCAGGTCCTTGTAGTCGCCGTGGTCGGGGATGCCGTCCCAGCATTCTGCGGCGGCGACGACCGCACCGCCGTCCTTGACGACGCGAGCTCCCGCGGAGATGCCCTTGATGGCCTGGTAGACGTTGAGGTCGAGCGGGTAGCCGCTGTTGGTCGTCAGCACGACGTCGAAGGGTCGCTCCACGGCGCGCATGGCGGTGCGCCTGGCAAAGGCGCATCCTTCACGGTGGGACTCGAGCATGTCGCCGGCGAAGACGGCGGTGATCTCGTGCGCCTTGTTGAGGGTGACGTTGAGGCTGAAGCGAGGCGCGACCATGAGCGCGGCTTCGCGGATCTCTTCCCAGATGGGGTTGCCGTCGGTGACTCCCCAGGTGGCGCGCGGGTCGCCGATGTTGCGCGCGCCGTGGTTGCGCAGCACAGTATCGATACCGGCGACGGCGGGCATGACCATCTTCGGACCGCCTGAGAAGCCGGCGAAGAAATGAGGCTCGATG
>DASTZM010000648.1:0-5008 GCA_035764305.1 Chloroflexota bacterium
CCTCGCGCTGCTGGTGCTGGGTTACGCGCTGCGCGCCTTCGCCGAAGGACACATGCTCCACACCCAGCTCGCGCGGCGGATCGTGCGGTACGGGCTCGCCCTGCAGCTGACCGGGCTGCTGACTCTGTGGCTCCGCTGGATCAACTTCCCTGGGCTGTCGATGCGTCTACTGCTGCTGGCGCACCTGGCGATCCATGTCGCTGCCATCGGTTACCTGGTCTGGTGGATGCGCGCTCGCTACGTGGACGAGATCGCGTACTTCGAGTGGGAAGACCAGAAGCGTGACTATCTCCCGCGCCCGGCTCGCGGACGGCGCGGCCGCGCTCGGGCTCGCGCTTGACGCCGCGCAGCTCGCGCTCTTCGATCGGTACGCCGCGCGCCTGATCGAGGGCGCGGCGTCGTTCAACCTGACCACGGTGCGCGATCCCGATGGCATCGTGGACCGGCACTTCTTGGACTCGCTCTCTGCGCTGGCGGCGCTGCCACCCGAGTCGCACACCGTGATCGACGTGGGGAGCGGCGCCGGATTCCCGGGGGTGCCACTGAAGATCGCCCGGACCGAGCTGGACGTCGTCCTGCTGGAGGCGACGGGCAAGAAGGCGCGCTGGCTGAATGAGACGGTGTCTGCCCTGGACCTGATGGAGATACGTGCCGTGGCGGAGCGCGCCGAGACGCTGGCGCATGACGCGGCGCACCGAGAGCGCTATGACGTCGCCGTGGCACGCGCCGTCGCCCCGCTGGTTGTGCTGTGCGAGCTGTGTTTGCCGTTCGTGCGCGTCGGCGGCGTGTTCGTCGCGCAGAAGAGCGCGGCCGGCGCCGGAGCGGAAGCGCCCGCCGCAGAGCGAGCGCTCGAAGCGCTGGGTGGTCGGCTGACCTGCGTGCGCGAGGTCCGCCACGACGCCCTGCCCAACCGGGTGCTGGTCGAGGTGGCGAAGGTCGGCAGAACGCCCGGAGAGTATCCGCGGCGGCCCGGACTGCCGGCGAAGAAGCCGCTCTAGCTCCGGGTGCGGCGCACTGCATCGTGCCAGCCGGCGCGGATGCGCTCACGTTCGGTCGGTGCCATGCGCGGCTCGAAGGTCCGGTCGGCGGCCAGCGTCGCGGCGACCTCGCCCAGTGACGACCAGACGCCAACGGTGAGGCCGGCCAGCGCGGCGGCGCCGAACGCCGTGGTCTCCAGGTTTGCGGGACGCGTCACGGGCACGCCGAGCAGGTCCGCCTGGACCTGCATCAGAAAGTCGTTCGCCGCGGCACCGCCGTCGACGCGCATCTCGGTGAGCGGCGTCCCGGCATCGGAGCCCATCGCCTCGACGACGTCGGTGACTTGATGGGCAATCCCTTCCAGCGCCGCGCGCACCAGGTGGGCGCGACCCGTCCCGCGCGTCAGCCCCACGATGGCGCCCCGTGCCGCCTGGTCCCAGTACGGCGCGCCAAGCCCGGTGAAAGCCGGGACGAGGTAGACCCCGCCGGTGTCGGGGACCGACGACGCGATGGTCGCGGTCTCGGCTGCGGTGTCGATCAGGCCGAGCTCATCCCGCAGCCACTGCACGACGGCACCTCCTATGAAGACGCTCCCCTCGAGAGCGTAGGTGAGCCCGCCCTGACGCTCCAGCTGCCACGCCACCGTCGTCAGGAGTTGGTTCCGTGAGGGGACCGGGGTCGGGCCGGTGTTGAGCAGCAGAAAGCAGCCGGTGCCATACGTCGTCTTGGCGCTGCCGGGTGTGAAGCACGCCTGGCCAAACAGCGCCGCCTGCTGGTCCCCCGCGATTCCCGCGATGGGTGTGCCCGCGGGAACCTGGCCGGCGTCGTCTCCCACGTAACCGGCGACGGACGACGACGGGATCACCTCGGGGAGCACTCGAGTGGGGACGCGCAGCCGCGCCAGCAGCTCTTCCGACCACTCGCCCCGGTGAATGTCGAAGAGCAGCGTGCGGCTCGCGTTGGAGACGTCGGTAACGTGCGCGGTGCCACCGGTGAGTCTGTACACCAGCCACGCGTCGATCGTCCCGAACGCGAGATCGCCCGCTTCGGCGCGGGCCCGCGCCGTGGGAACATGGTCAAGCAGCCACTCGATCTTCGTGCCTGAGAAGTAAGCGTCGAGGACGAGACCTGTGCGCTCTTGGAACAGCGGAGCCGCGCCCTCCGCGCGCAGCTCGTCGCAGCGACTGGCGGTGCGGCGACACTGCCAGACGATCGCGGGAGCCAGCGGCTCACCGCTGCGGCGGTCCCAGAGGACGGTCGTCTCGCGCTGGTTGGTGATGCCGATGCCGGTCAGCTGGCGAGAGGGCGCGGCCGAGAGCGCCTGGGACGTCGCGTCGAGCACCGTCTGCCAGATCTGAGTCGCGTCGTGATCCACCCACCCCGGCTGGGGGTAGTGCTGCGTTACGGCGGCGTAGCCTCGCGACAGAATCGAACCGCCCTCGTCGATGACGAGGGCGGTGGTACCCGTGGTTCCTTGGTCGATGGCGAGGAGCTGCTTGGCCACTAGGCCGAGTGTGCCACCTCTTGCGGCGCGACCGCGACGGCCGGAGCGGCGAGCAAGGCGTCGGGAGTACGTGGGGGCACCTTGCCGTTCAGGATCCGGCGCACGTCGTCGGCGCTCAGCTCCCCCTTCTCGGCCAGTGCGCGCGCCAGCTGATGTACCTCCGTTTCGGTGTCGCGGAGCAGCTTCTTTACCGCCTCGTATTGATCGCGTAGCAGCTTGTCGACTTCGCGGCGCACACGGTCGTCCATCGGCGGCTCACGACGTTCAGACGGGAGCTCGACCTCCACCACCCCCATCGCCTGCGGGGGATTCGGCACGCCGGGGATCGGCGCGCCGGGCGGTTGCACTTGCGGGATCTGCAGATGGCCATTCTGGCTGTCCTGCTCGGGCTCATAAATGAAGAGCGTGTCGGCCGGGTTCATGTACGCCACGACGTAGCGGGCCAGGTCACGCGCCTTCTTCAGATCCGGCGCCGACTTGTCCAGCACCGTCCCCAGGAACAGCTCCTCCGCCGCACGGCTCGCCAGCTTGATCTGAATCTCGTTCATGAACTCTTCGCGCGAGTACGTCTGCTGATCCGTGAGCGGACGAAGGTCATTGAACGTGTTGGCTTCGGTGTTGGAGACGATCGATACGCGACGCAGCTCGCGCCTGCGGATCAGCATCGCCTCGGCGACGGCCTTACCCGCCTCGTCGTAGGCCAGGCGACGCGTGTCTTCGCGCGCGATGACGTCCTGGCTCTGGCGTTCGCGCTCCTTCTCCTCGACGATACGCATGACGTCGTCGCCGACCAGTTCGCCGTGCGTGAGCAGCGCCTGGGCTATGGCATGGAGCGCCTCGGAATGCACCGAGAGCAGCGTCTTCACTCGCGTGAACTGCTCGTCCAGCAGCTCTTCGACGCGTCGCTTGTCAGGCATCCCCATGGCGTTGCCGCCCTGGCCGAGGTAGGAGTAGAAGGAGCCTCCCATGCCAAAGATGCCGAAGAACGCGTTGGCCATGGCGGTGGCCTGCTGGAGGTCGCTGGTCACTCCGGTGAGCTGTGTGCCCAGGAAGAGCTCCTCTGCGGCGCGGCTGGCGAGGCAGACCTGAATATCGGCCAGAATCTCCTCGCGGGTGCGACCGCGATAGTAGGCCTCGTCGACGGGCTTCTGCGTGACCATGCCAAGCGCGCCTCCCTGGCGGATGATGCTCGCCTTAGAGATGCGCAGGTGGTCTTTCATCAGGAGTGCGGCGGCGAAGGCGTGACCCGCCTCGTGATAGGCGAGACGGCGCTTCTCCTCGAGCTTCATGCCGCGGATCGGCTGCTTGATGCCGTGCTCGTGCGCCTCGCGCGCCTCGGAGAAGTCGGCGTAGCTGATCGCGTCGCGGCCGTTGAAGTGGGCGACCACTGTCGCCTCGTTGATGACGTACTTGATCTCGACTGGCGTGTAGCCAACGGTGTCGCCGGCCATGCGATCCAGCGGCATGTCCTCGTGCCGGATCTTGCTGAGGTAGTACTCGATGACGTCTCTCCGCCCCTGCTCGTCCGGCTTGTCGATAGCCAGCTTGCGGTCGAAGCGCCCGGCGCGCAGCAGCGCGGGATCCAGCACCTCGACGATGTTCGTCGCGGCCATCGTGAGCACGTTCGGCCGCACCGCGGGCTTCTTGAGCAGACCGAGCTTCCGTAGGAGGCGGTTGCGCCAGCCGTCGTTCAGGCGGGGCGGGTCCATCTCCATCAGGAGCTGGTTCAGGCCACCGTTGCCGCCCATCATGCCCATGCCACCCGCGGCGCCCATGCCCATGCCGAAGCGGCTGGCCGCGATGGCGTCAATCTCGTCGATGAACAGGATGCAGCCACCGTGCTTCTGCGCCAGCTTGCGCGCCTTGCCGTACAGACGCCACACGATCAGCGAGTCCATGCCCCAGAACATGCCTCGGAACGAGGAGGCGGACCCGTAACCGAAGGGCAGGCCCGCCTCTGTCGCAATGCACTGCGCGAGGTAGCTCTTCCCGGTACCGGGCGGGCCGACGAGCAGGAGGCCCTTCGCGACCTCGCCGCCCATTCGCTTGAACTCCTTGACGCCTCGCAGCAGCGTGACCCAGCGCTGGGCGACCTCGAGGACGTCGTCCTGGCCCTTGTAGTCCTTGAAGCTCACGCCGGTCTCACCGGGCATGACCCAGTAGGTCCGGCCCCGCCCCAGGAACCAGAACATGATGATGAACTGGAACACCATCATGAAGGCGATGTAGAGCAGGTACAGGACGTACCCCATGATCGTCAGCGTCAGGGGGACGGTCCATTCCGCGTTGGGAAGGAACCATAGGAAGAAGGCGATCACCAGCGCCGTGGTGATGAGCAGCGCGCGCCAGTGGCGCGCGATGAAGCCGGCGATCTTCTCGATGACGATCATGCGTTTGGGGACTACACTAGCAGGGTTCGTACCCGGATTCGTTCAGAATCCTCTTAGGTTCTCCGCACCACCCCCGGAGCGAATGCGGCGAGCGTTCGGCGTGGGCCTACGGCCACTCCTTCACTCGAGAGGCGGG
>DASTZM010000649.1:0-2853 GCA_035764305.1 Chloroflexota bacterium
GGCAGCTCACGCCGACGAACGTGGACGTGCTCGAGTGCAGCCGCCTCCACCCGGCCGTTCAGGCCAAGGACCCGACGCTGTCCGCGGGACTCCGCTACCACGCGAGCATCCCGCTCTACTTCCGCGACCGCGGCCTGGGGATCATGAACATCGCCGGGCCGGCCTGGCGGTCGCTGGAGGGTGCCGAGCTCCGCCTGCTTGCGACGATCGGCTACCAGGTGGGTATCGCGGTCGAGCGCGCGCGGCTGGCGGAGGAGAGCGCGCGCCTGGCGCGAGCCGAGGAGCGCACCCGCCTGGCGCGCGAGATCCACGACACGCTCGCGCAGGGGCTGACCGCCATCGCGCTGCACGTCGAGGGGGCGCTGCGCCACGTCGGCAAGGACCCGGCGCGCGTGCGCGAGCGCCTTGAGCGCGCGCTGGCGGCGACGCGCGAGAATCTGGAGGAGGCGCGCCGCTCGGTCCAGGACCTGCGCGCGACGCCGCTGGCAGGACGCTCGCTCGTCGACGCGCTCGGCGCGCTCGGTCGCACGCTCACTGCCGAGACCGGCGTGCGCGCCGCGCTCTCCACCAGCGGGGCGCTTGATCGCCTGCCGCTGCGCGTCGAGGCGGAGCTGTACCGCATCGCGCAGGAGGCGCTGGCCAACGTGCGCAAGCACGCCGCGGCGACGAGCGTGGCGCTCACGCTGCGCGCCGCACGCACGCGCGTCACGCTGATCGTCAAGGACGACGGCGTCGGCTTTGACGCGAGCGCCCACCCGCCTGCCGGGTGCCACGGCCTGGACGGCATGCGCGAGCGCGCCAGAGTGCTCGGTGGGAGGCTGCGGGTTGAGAGCGCGCGGGGCCACGACACGACCGTCATCGTCACGGCGCCGCTGCCCGCGGCAGAGGCCGACCGGTGATTCGCGTCGCAGTGATCGACGACCACCCCATCGTGCGCGACGGTCTGGTCGCCGTCCTCTCCGACGAGCCCGACTTTCATGTCGTGGGAACCGCCGACTCGGCGGCCGCGGGCGCGCGCCTGCTGGAGCGCGAGCGACCCGACGTGGTACTGCTCGACCTCGAGATGCCGGGCGCGGACGGCGTCGCGGCGCTGCCGGCGCTGCTCGGCGCGGCGCCGGGGGTGCGAGCGCTGGTCTTCACCGCCTACGACGCCGAGGAGCGCGTGCTGGGCGCGCTCCGCGCCGGCGCCGCGGGCTATCTGCTGAAGGGCGCGCCATCGGACGAGATTGCCCGCGCCATCCGCACCGTGCACGGCGGTGAGTCGTACCTCGCGCCACGCGTCGCGGCGACCGTCCTGGCGCAGCTGAGCGGCGCGCGGCGCGGCGCGCCTGCGGGCGGCGCCGGACCGGACGGAGCGCCCGCGCTCACTGAGCGTGAGCGGCAGGTGCTGGGCCTGGTGGCGGGCGGCCGATCAAATAAGGAGATTGCGCGCGCGCTCGGCATCACCGAGCGCACCGCCAAGTTCCACGTCACGTCGCTGCTCAACAAGCTCGGCGCCGATAATCGCGCGCAGGCGGCGGCGCTGGCGGTGCAGCGCGGCCTGCTGCGCTCACCCACCTCCTGAAGATGACCATCCTCGTCGTCGCGGCGACCCACCTGGAGGTCGCCGCGCTGGCCGCCACGCTGCCGGGCGCGCGCGTCGTCGTCGCCGGCATGGGCGCGGTGAACACCGCCCACGCCCTGACGCGCGAGCTGCTGCAGGACCGGCCAGAGGTGGTGATCCAGACCGGCATCGCGGGCGCGTACGTGCCGTCGGGGCTGGGCGTGGGCGACGTGGCGCTGGCGACTGAAGAGGTGTACGGCGACGTCGGCGTGCTGACGCCCGACGGCTGGCTCTCGGCCGAGGAGATCGGGATCCCGCTCGCCGGAGCGACCGAGACGCGCCCGGCGCGCTTCAACCACTTCCCGCTCGACGACGCGATGGTCGCGCGGGCCGTGGCGGTGGGCGGGAACCTGGTGGCGCGCAGCGGTCGCTTCCTCACGCTGGCGCAGGTGACGGGGGTACGGCGCGCCGGCGATGCGCTGTACGACCGCTTCGGCGCGCTGTGTGAATCGATGGAAGGCGCGGCGGCGGCGCACGTCTGCGCGCTGCACGACGTGCCCTTCCTGGAGGTGCGCGGCGTGAGTAACCTGGTGGAGAACCGTGACCGCTCGCGCTGGCGGATCGCGGAGGCGGCCGAGGCGGCGCAGCGTGTGGTGCGGCGGCTGGTAGAACAGCCCCAGGCGTGGCTGGCATGACGCGGATCGACACGCAGACGGGGACACGCGTACCCACCGGCGCGCAGCAGGCGACGCGCCCGATGACGCTCGCCTACTCGCCCTGCCCCAACGACACGTTCATCTTCACGCCCTGGGTGGAGGGGATGATCCAGGGCGCGCCGGCGGTGGTCGAGCGGCTGGACGACATCGAGACGCTCAACCGCGCGGCGCTGGCGGGAGAGGTCGACGTGGCCAAGGTCTCCTTCCACGCCTACGGCCACCTGCGGGAGCGCTACTGCCTGCTACGCAGCGGCGGGGCGCTCGGCCGCGGCTGCGGTCCGCTCGTCGTGGCACGCGAGCCGTTTGACGGTCGCGAGCTGGCGCACAAGACGGTGGCCATCCCGGGGAAGCTGACGACGGCGGCGCTGCTGGTGCGGCTGTTCGCGCCGGAGCTGCGCGACGAGAATGTGCGCGTCATGCCGTTCCACGAGATCATGGCGGCAGTACGTGACGGGCGCGTGGACGCTGGCGTGATCATCCACGAGAGCCGCTTCACCTACCCGCGCTACGGCCTCTCCCAAGTCGTCGACCTCGGCGAATGGTGGGAACGCGAGACCGGCCGAGCCATCCCACTTGGTGGCATCGCCATGCGCC
>DASTZM010000650.1:0-3045 GCA_035764305.1 Chloroflexota bacterium
AGCAGTTCGAGTACGGTGCCGTCTACCAGAACAAGCCCTGGATGCTGCCCTACGGCTACGGCGGCAACGCCCTCGTCCTGGCCCTCAACACCGACCTCTTCAAGCAGGCGGTGTTGCCATCCCGTCGCCCGACGCCAAGAGCTCCTGGACGTGGGATCAGTGGCTCGACGCCGCCCAGAAGCTCACCAAGCAAAACGCCGGGAACGTCAGCCAGTTCGGCCTGGCCACGTACGGCTCGGATTACCTCACCTGGCCGCTCCAGTTCCAGGGGGACTGGGTGTCGCCCGACCTCAAGACCGTCACGTGCGATTCGGCCGCCATGCAGGAGTGCTACACCAAGTTCTTCGAGCTGCCCTTCCGCTACCACGTCCTCCCGCGCCAGGGAGAGTCGATGGAGCTGTTCGGCAACGCCAACGCCTTCCTCGTCGGCAAGGCCGCCATGGCGATCGTCGCCCCCGCCGGCTTCCGGACCTACACCACCCCCAAGACCGTCGAGTTCACGCTCGCCCCCCTGCCGCGCGCCAAGATCACCACCCCCGACATGAACATGATGATGCTCGGCATCGTCAAGGGCAGCAAGGACGTCGACGAGACCTTCTCCCTTATTCGATACCTCACCGATGGCTCCAAGTTCGGCATCTTCGTCGGCCGCATCCCCACCGAGCTCAGCAAGGTGGAAGCGACCGTCAAAGAGCTGCTCAGCAACCAGGCTGACCCACGCCCGCAGGTCGCGCTCAGTGCCATCGAGAACGCCGTGCCACAGCTCCAGCTCGGCCGCCACCCCAAGTCACAGGACCTCACCAACACCATCACTGCCGCCTTCCGCGACCAGCTCTGGACCCAGAAGACCGAGCCCGTCTCCGGCCTCAAAGCCCTAAAGACCCAGCTCCAAAACATCGCCGACAGCAAGTAGTCGGTGGCATTGGCGTCGGGGCTCGAGAGCCCCGACGCCAACCGCGACGCTGTCCCCGCCAGAATATCCTCCGCCTCCGCCGCATACCCACTCGGCCGCCCCGCATGCCGGTACGCCGTCACCTCATACCCCCCTTCCGGCATCGCCGCCGCCGTCGGCACGTACCCCACCGACCCGTTCGCGTACGCCGCCACCACCACCCGCTCCGGCCCCACCCCCACCTCCTTAGCCACCGCGTCCCGAACCTTCCACCCAATCTCCACAAACACCTCCCCCGGCAGCGTCACCAAGTACACGTCCCCCAGCCGGAACACCTGCACCTCCGCCGGCACACCTTCCTCCCCACCTCCCTCTTCCACCACCTTCAGCGCATTCCCCGCCCACTGCCGCTCGGTCGCGGTCAGCGCCTGACCATTGGGCCACTTCCCGCCCGCCGCCAGCGTTCGTAGTTCCTCTGCCGGCGGCGGTGGCGCGTACGGCAGCGTCGTCACCGTCCCCGCGGCCGCCAGGTCCCCCTTACCCGCCGGCTCCACAAACGCCGCCTGCTCCGCCGCCGCCACCGCCGCGCCCCCCAGCTCGCGCCCCAGCCTCGCCAGCTCATCCCAGTCTGCGCTCCGGAACCCGCCCTGCGCCGAGGTCAGATTGGGCCGGATGTTCCCCGCGCACCCTTGGAGAAAGATCGCCGTCGTCTCCCCGCCATACGCCTGCTCGATGGTCCTGGCCGCCGCCCCCGGGTAGTCCGCCGTGATCAAGTAGTTGTTCGCCCCCATCGCCGTCGCGTGGCACGTGTAGCGGAACAGCACCGCCAGCGGCGGCTGGCTCGGCTGGCTCGGCCCGTCGGGCCTCTCCTCACCCGCGCCTTTCGACAGCTCGTCCACCCGGATCACCACCACCTCTCGATCTACCACCCCCTCCGGATTGGACCGCATCGCGATCCCCTCCGCCGTCTTCAGCCGCCGGTTGACGTTGAACCCCGCCTCTCCCCGTCCCAGCCGCACTGCCACCGGGCGCAGCTCCTGCGCCGCCGCCGCCACCGCGCCCGCCAGGTACTTCTCCAGGATGCGTGCGTACTGCTCGTCCACCTGCGGCCCCTCTGTCCGCCCCAGGAACGCCCGCAGCACCGGCCCGCCGTGCGTGTGCGAGGTACAGAACGCGATCCGCTCTCCAGGAATCCCCGTCAGTTCCTCCGCCCGCCGCTTCGCCCCCTCCGCCACCTCGTGCGTCAGCCCGACGATGTCTACGCTCACGATCGCGGCCTTCGTCGTCGCGCCGCCCGAATCCCCATCGCTCTCCACCACCAGCGCCCGCGCGTACAGGTCGTCATGCACCCCCTGACACGGCTTCGTCCGCGCGCCGTACCCGCCCTGCCACGTCCCCACCGGGGGCGTGATACACACCTTCGCCACACCCGCTCGCATCAGATCGCTCCTCCTCTCGGCGCATTATGCAAGCCCGTCCTCGCGCGTCGAGCGTGCCTGCCGTAGCATGTGCCCGACGATCGTGGCGCAGCTAGGCGTGGACACGCGCTTCACCGTGGTCGTCGTCGATCATCCCTTCGATGACCTGGACACCGAGCGCCGCGTGCTCGGGGAGATCGGTGCGCGCGTCGTCGACGCCCAGGCCCGCACCGCGGACGACGCGATCGCCGCCTGCTGCGGCGCCGACGCCGTCCTCGTCCGCCGCTTCCCCCTCACGCGCGCCGTCATCGAGACACTGACCCGCTGCCGCATCATCTGCAACTACGGCGCCGGCTACGACAACGTCGACGCCGCCGCCGCCAAGGAGCGCGGCATCGCGGTCGCCGCCACCGCGGGCTACGGCGACGATGAGGTAGCCGACCACACGCTTGCGCTGCTTCTCGCCCTCGCGCGGCGCATCGTGCAGCAGCGCGCCTCGCTCGCGGACGGCGCCGCCGGCGGCCAGGTGGGCTGGAGCCACGTGCCGTTCGTCCCCATCCGCCGGCTGCGCCACCAGACGCTCGGCGTGATCGGCCTGGGACGCATCGGCCGCACGCTCGCGCGCAAGGCCGTCGCGCTGGGGCTGCGCGTCGTCGCCTCCGACCCTGTGGTGTCGGCGGAAGACGCCGCGGCGCTCGGCGTGCAGCTTGTCCCGCAGCACACGCTGCTCGCCGA
>DASTZM010000651.1:0-8384 GCA_035764305.1 Chloroflexota bacterium
GAGCGGGCCCCCGGACCGATGGCGTGGGCGTGCACGCGGCGGGCCCGAGAGCCGGGCACGGGCAGGCGACGCACGGCGGCCTGGAGCGCTGCCTCCAGCGTCGCGCGGTGCTCCGGGGCGACCTCGTATTCGAGCGTCACGCGTCTGCGCCCTGGCAGCGGCGGTTTGGGCTTGACCGCAAGTTGCGCGAGCGGCTGGATCTGGCCGCGACGGCGGAGGCGCGTGTCGCCGTCGCGCGGCAGAAAGTTTCGCAGGAGCGTCGCGGCCTCTCTCAGCGCCGGGCCCCTGTCAGCGGGGAACGCCCACTCCATGATCTCCCCGCCGCCGCGCGCGCAGGTAGAGGCGCAGGCGCAACCGGCCGCGCTCTTCCTGCCGGAGCGCGACGGCGGCGATCCGCTCGTGCGTGGTGGCGTGCGCCGTGTACCCCCAGAACAGTGTGCCGGCGACGGGCTCGTCGTCGTCGCGCAAGAGCAGCACCCCTCGGTCGGTGACGACGAGCGCGCTTTCGGGCGCCTGCCGTCCCCCGGGTGCGACGAACCGTCCCAGCCTTGACCACCACGACTCGGTCGTCTCTGCCGTCCAGGGCACGAAGGCGAGGATGCGGGAGGACAACTCCGCGGCTGTGGCCGCGCCGTCACGGGGACCTGGTGCGCACGCGTCTCGCGACGTCCTCGGCCTGGAGACTGAAGCGGTCGAAGGCCTCACGGAGGCGGTGCGTGGTGTAGTGGGCGTAGATCTTCTTGGTCGTCTCCGGCGACGAGTGGCCGAGGATGTCCTGCACCTCCGAGAGCTGCGCGCCCCGGTTGAGCAGCGTCCGCGCCTTGAGGTGGCGCAGGTGGTGCGTGGTCACCTCCACGCCCGCCAGCGCGCCGTACTTCTTCACCACGCCCCACACCGACTGGGGAGAGAGGCGCCAGCGTTCGCCCCGCGGACCGGGGCGGCCCCGGCCGTCGTCGTGGCGCACATACAAAGGAACGTAGGAGTCACACCGCGCCTCCAGGTACGTGCGGATCGCCGTGAGCGACTCGTCGTCGAAGAAGACGACCCGGTCCTTGCTCCCCTTGCCGGTGATCAGGCCCTCCGCCGCCCGGCCGTCCTGGATGTCGGTGCGGTTGAGGCGCGAGAGCTCCTCGCGGCGCATGCCGGTCGCCCACAGCGTGCGGAGCAGCGCGCGGTCCCGCAGCACCGCCAGGCGCGCCTGGTCGCCGCCGCCGCCCGCCGGGACAGGCATCTCATTGACATAAGTGACCACCAGCGCCACCGCGTCATCGACCCGCGGCGTCTTGTACTCGGAGCGGCCAATCAGCTCGCGCAACCCGTCCTTCATGCGCTCGTACGACACATCGGGATGGAGCCACCGGCGCCGGTCGAGGAAGCGGAAGAACGCCCGGACCTCGGTGACGTACGCGACGCACGTCGTGCGCTTCTCGCGGCCGTACAGCGTGAGCAGCCAGGTGTAGAAGCGCTCGAGCACGTTCGCCGGCAACTGGTCGGTGGGGGCGCTCAGCGGCCGGCCGCCGTCGATCTCGTCGAGGAACTCCTCGAATCGCCGCAACGCAGACGCGTAGTTGGTCGCGGTGCGCGGCGACTTCGCGACCAGTGTCTCGCGGAACGCGGCGACCGCGACCGGAAACGCCGGCGCCGACTCGGGGAGGTCGGGATACTTGGCGCGCGCGAGCGCGGTCACGGCTGCCGGCTCGCCGCGCAAGTGAGGTAGATATTAGTCACCTAATCGCTACCTCAAACGATGCTCGGCGAGCGGGGTTGCGCCATGTTTGTGGCGTCACGAGGACGTGGGGGCAGCCGCGCCGGCGCAGCGCGCGGACGACCCAGCTGTCTGGGGTCACGCAGCCGGTTATCTACAGTGTGACGGGTCCAGCGGTCAGGTCGGGAGCGGGTAGTGCGCGAAGAAGGCGGCGAGCGCCTCGGCCAGACCGCGGCTGCAAGACGGGCTCTCCAGGTGCAGGAAATGCGTCGCGCCGGGAAGAACAAAGCCTTCGGCGCGCGGCAGCCAGTCCAGCAACAGCCGATGCGTCTCGCCAAAGCGCGCCCAGAGCGCCTCGCTCTCGCCACCGAGCACTGAGAGGACGGGCTGGGCGATGCGCCGCGCCTCGGCCTCACCGAACTGCCAGTCCAGCAGCCCGATGTCCAACTCGAAGGTGGTTGCGGCATCGGCCACGGCCTGGTCAAAGGCTCCCGGGAGCACCCGGTCAAGGGTGGCGCGGTACCCCGGCCACCGCGCCCGCAGGCCCTCGTCCACGACGACAGCCCCGCCGACCTCACGGTAGCGTTGAACGCTCCGCGCCTGCGCCTCCCGGTACGACGGGGCACTCGCGCCCACCATCAGCGCTGGCTCCAGCACCGCCAGCGAGTGGACGACGTCCGGCGCGTCCAGCGCGAGCTGGAGGGCGACGCAGCCGCCGAAGGAGTGCCCCACGACGTGCGCCCGCTCCACGCCGAGGTGCTGCAGCAACGCGCGGCAGTCGGCGGCCTGCTGCGCGATGCTGACGGGGCCGGGTGTGCGGCTGCTGCCGGCATACCCACGGCGGTGGTAGGTGATGCGCCGGTAGCGGCCGGCCAAGTTGGGCTCGGCCACCAATAGCCGGAACGGGTCGGCGATGAACGCGCCATGGATGAACACGATGGGCTCGCCACTGCCCGCGACCGCGTACTCGAGCGTGATGCCGTCGCCCGTGGCTCGCTCCATGTGCTCCATCGGTTCCATGTCCTTCATGCTCGCTGCTCCACCGCGGAGTGCCGGGTGCCTGGTACGTGGTTGTGCGGCACGCAGCGTTGCTCAACCCTTGGTCATGCGCGCGAGCTGCGAGTCGATGTCGCCGGCGTCCCGCACCAGCTCGGTGTAGATGCGGCCCCACACAAACTGCTGGTCCCGCACGCCGAAGAGGTTGACGCCCGCGAACTCGAACCGCGTGCCATCGCGGCGGGTGCCGTGCATCCGCCACTCCATCCACACCGTGTCGCCGTCCGCCACCGAGCGGAGCAGATCGGCGCGCAGGTCCGGGATGTCTCGGAAGAGCGCGGCGAAGTTCGCGCGTACCTTCTGGTTGCCCCGGATGAACTCGCCGCGCCGGGCCGGGGCCTCGTCGTGATAGTCGGGGGCGAAGCAGGCGACCGCCGCCGCCAGATCATGCGCCGTCAGCGCGTGCACCCACCGCTCGGCAACCGCGCGGGGGTTCGCCTCATCCGGGTGTGCCATCGGATTTGCTTGTCCTCTCCACCAATTCACTGGCCGCGCTCGACGAGGCAGATCCCGCGTGGTGCCGGTTCCCACCATGCTCAACACGCTGCAGGGCAGGATACACCCACGAACCCTCCCACGGGATTACAGAGATGAATGCCAGGCGCCGCGCGGTGGATGATGGTGGGAGATTGGCACGCCGTGGGGGATTACAAATCGGTCCGCCCGTGGTCGGTGTCCTAGGCCGAGTGGAGTTCCCTGCCACCGCCCACTCCCAGCGCGGCACGCGCTCAATCCCAATGCAACCAGCCGCGTCCCGCCGCACTCGTGCAGCGGGACGGCGGCCCCACCCGAGCACTGGCGCCGTATCATCGGCCGAGGAGACCCCCATGAACACCTTCTTTTCGGCCGGGACCTGGACTCTCAAAGAGGGGCACGCGGAACAGGAGTTCATCCACGCGTGGCTGGGGAGTGTGGACATGGACCCGCCCATCGAAGGCTTGCGGGTGCGGCCCCGGCTCCTGGGCGACCTGGGCCGGCCCGGCCGGTTTCTGAGCTTCGCAGAATGGGAGAGCCGCGAGGCGATCGAGCGCTTCCGCGCCCGGCCCGACTTCGCCCGCGTCATGAGCGCCATCCGGGAGCACGAGGAATTCACCATCCACACGCTCCAGGAAGTGGCCTGAGCGTCTCATCGCCACGCGCACAACGCGCCCGCACCGGCAGGCGGCAGCGGTGATGGGCGACTACGCGCCGCGCGCGGCTAGCGCCGACAACCGTAATCGCAGCATGGGTGCTCACTGGGCGGAGGCTTGACACGGTGGGGCTCCGACCCTACGCTTGGGCTTGGATCACTAACCCGGAGCGATGAAGATGGCAGCGAGACCTTCGGGCAGACCCTCGAGAGCGGAGGCACACCATGGCAGCTCGGAGATCAACACACCGCTGCGAAGCCTGCGGAGCCGGGGGCACGCTGGTGCAGTTCGGAGGCGCCGGCGCCTACCGCTACCACTGCCGCTCCTGCTGGAAGGAGCGCGCCGCCGAAATCGCGATGGAGTACGCCGGGCGCTACCTCGCCCCACCGTCCGAAACGTCCCCCTGACACTGGCCCACCGCCCAAGTCGTGCTGCGGATCGACGTCGACAGCGCCATGTGCGCCAGGACACTCGAACTCGTGCCGCTTGATCGAAAGCATGTGTGCGCGTGGAGACTGAGGCAGCCGGAGCATTGGCGGCGCGATTGCGCGAGGCGGAGGCGGCGCACGCGACGTACGAGGAAGAGGAGCTGGGTGGGGTGTTCGACGAGGAGTGGCCGCGCTGGTACGCGGAGCACGTGTTGGCCCACGGTGGGGATCTCGCGCTGGGGCTGGGTGACCCCGAGCGGCTGGCGGTGCGGCTGGCGGAGTGCGATGCGGCGTACCGGCGCGAGGAACCCCTGGAGGAGTGGCCGGTCTACTATGCGCGGCGTCTGCTCGGTGGAACGTTACCGAGGGATAGCGCTTCGGATGACGCTACCTGGCGATAGGGTATAGCGCGCCTCCGGGCCTCCGGTGCGGGGAGTCGGGTAGTCGGGGAGTCGGGCGCCCAGCAGGCTGTGGTGTCAGGGCCGCCGCGGCGCGCCGAGCCGCCGCGCGACTCGAGCGCCGCCCGAACCCGCGCCAACTCGACCGCAACGGAAGCGCACCGTGCGCGGCGGTACGATGCCCGCCGCATGAAGGTCCTGGTCACCGGTGGCACGGGGTTCGTCGGTTCGCACTCCGTCGCCGCGCTCGTCCGCGCCGGCCACGCCGTGCGCCTCCTCACCCGCTCACGCGACCGCGTCGCCGCTGCCCTCGCACCGCTCGGCGTCGCCGACGACGTCGCCGCCGACGACGTCGTCGGCGGCGACGTCACCGATCCGGCCGCCGTCGCCCGCGCCGTCGAGGGGTGCGACGCCGTCCTGCACGGCGCCTCCGTCTTCTCGCTTGATCCCCGCATGGACGGCGCCATCCGCCACACCAACGTGCGCGGCACCGAGGTCGTCCTCGGCGCCGCCGCCGCGCGCGGCCTCGATCCCATCGTGCACGTCTCCAGTACCACCGCCTTTCTGGGCCGGCCCGGGGTCACCATCACCCCCGACACACCACCCGGCAAACCCACCCCCATCTACAGCCGCTCCAAGGCCGAGTCCGAACGCGTCGCCCGCGGCTTCCAGGAGCGGGGCGCGCCCGTCGTCATCACCTACCCCGGCGGCGTCTACGGCCCCGACGATCCCCACTTCGGCGAGAGCGCCCGCGTGGTGCGCAGCGCGCTCTTCGGCCTGCTCCTCATCGTCCCCACCGGCCAGTTCGCCATCTCGGACGTGCGCGACCTCGCGCTCCTCCACGCCCGCCTGTTCGAGCCCGGGCGCGGCCCCCGCCGCTACTGCGCCCTCGCCCACAACGTCAGCGTCGCCGAAGAGGTCCGCGCCATCGCCCGCGCCACGGGCCGCCGCCTCCCGTGCGCCGCCGTCCCCGCGCCGCTCCTGATGCCGCTCATGCGCGCGCTTGATCTCCTGCAGCCCCGCGTTCCCGTCCGCCTCCCGTTCAGCAGCGAGCAGCTCTATGTCCCCGCCCAGAGCGCGGCCGTCGATGACTCCGCCACCCGGCGCGAGTTCGACCTCGAGCCGCGCGGCCTCACCGACACCATGGCAGACACCGTGCGCTGGCTGGTCCGCACCGGCCGCGCCCCGCGGTGGCTGGCTGGCCGCCTCGCCACCACCGCCTGACGGCGCGGGCCCGCCCGCGGGAGACGGCGCCCCGTGGCCAGCGAATCGGCCCGCGGCGCTGCGCCCCAAGAGGGTTAGCGCCCTTGTCGGGAGGGCAGCGGCCGAGCTCGCGGTGGTGACGTTCGACTAGCCGGCGCGGCGCCGCAGCCGGCCGCCGTACCAGAGGATCGCGCCGCAAGCAGGGCAACGAGCTCGAGGCGCCCATGGTGCGTGTGTTAGGCGAACCAGAGACGCGCGCTGACGCCAGTGGCGTGGCGCGGCGGTTGGGGCGGTGCTATAACGCTGCCCGCCGGCCCCGCCGGTCGCGCGCGTGAGAGACACCGACGTGGCTGCCCGATCGTCCGCGTCCTCCGCGTCCTCCGCGTCCTCCGCGTCCTCCGCATCCGCCGCATCCGCCGCGCGGTCACGGGCTCCGGCGTGGTCCAGGCCAAGACGCGAGCGCTCCCGTTGACCGGCATCGAGGTCGGCCGAGCGCGCGCGGTGGGGCTCGACCCGGACCGACTGCTGTCGTGTGGTGCGATCCGGTGTGCGGCGTCACCTGCATCCTGCTCACCAACCGCCCGCTGTCGACGGGCTGGTCGGTCGCGCCGCCGCGCCACGTGCGCTTGAGCAACGCGCCGATGGCCGCGGTGGACCGCTGATCAGGAGCGCGCCGTTTCGGTGGATACGGCGCACCGCCCGTTCTGGTGCATGTCGCGCCGTCAAACCCGGCGGCGTCAGCTGCTTGCCAGACTCGGCGTTACGTCACGTTCGTCCAGTCAAGGATGACGCCAAGCGCACGGGTGCGGTCTTCGAGCAGCATGGCGTACGCGTCGGCGGCCCGCGTGCCGGCGTAGCGGTGCGTGATCAGATCGCGCACGTTCAACAGGCCCGCCTGCGTCAGCTCCAGGATGAGCTCCTCGTTGCGGTGGCGCGTCCAGGGCGTCTGCGGCGTCTCGACCCGCGGCGTGGTGCTGGCGTGCGCGCCGATCAGGAAGATGCCGCGGCCGTGGGTGTCGTCGTGAAAGTCGATCGTGCTCGCGCCGCGGCTCGATCCCAGCAGGATTACGCGCCCTTCACGCCGGGCCAGCCCCACCGCCCCGGCGACGACGGCGGCGCTGCCCGTGACCTCGAAGACGCAGTCGGCACCGCCGTCGCGCTGGAGACGCGCCGCCTCGATCCCGCGGTTCTTGCTGAGGCGCAGAATCTCCGGCCGCGCCTTATCCACGCTCACACGCAGCGTCTCATGTACGCCGAGCGTCTTCGCCAGCGCCAGCCGCCCCTCGGCGAGGTCCACCATCACCAACGGGAAGGCGCCGGAAAGGCGGCCGAACTGCGCCGCCATCTGCCCGAGCAGGCCGGCGCCGACGATCACGACGCACTCGCCCACCTCGATCTTGGCGCGGCGCACGCCGTTCAGCACCGTCGCCGCCAGCCGGGCGAACGTTCCCTCTTCGGCGCCGACGGCCGCCGGGAGCGGCATGATGGCACCGGCCTCGACGACGACTGCGCTGGCGTGCGGTGCCGCGCCCACCACGCGCTCTCCCGGCTGTAGGCCCTGTACGCCGTGGCCGACCTCTAAGACCGTGCCGACGTAGCTGTAGCCCGGCACCCACGGGTACTGAACGTACTTCGCCCAGTTCGACTGCTCGGGGAACTCGCCGGAGAGCCCGGTCAGCTCGGTGCCGGTGCTGATCAGCGTCTTCTCCGTCTTGAGCAGCACCTGGCCGGGGCCGGGGCTGCCCGTCTCGTACTCCTCGATCACGATCTTCTTGGCGGCGGGGAAAACGACGCGCGCGGCTTTCATGGGATGCGGTTCTTTCTCTCTCGGCCGCCGGTCACAGTTGGGGCGCGCCGACGCGCATGCCGCCGGTGCCGCGCCGTGGGTTGACCAGCTCGTCGGGCTCGCGCAGGCCGTCCCGCTCGGGGACGACGTAGCGCGCGAACCACGCCTCCATACCCACCATCTCGCGGCCGAGGATACAGCCCCGTTGACGACGCGTTGCGTGCCGGGCAAACGGGCGCCGGTCCGGGAGGAGCGGCGTGTGGCTGACACGTCTCCCCATCGGGGCGCCCGCGGTCAGGCAAGTGCGGGCCCTTCCGGCCCCCCCAACGTACTCGTGGGCACGCGCAGAACCTGCAGGGTCATGCAGTCGTGGTGGGGCTCCGGGTGCGGACGGCTAGCTTACTGGTGGAGTGGGATCGACGAGGGATTGGGCGGTGACGGAGTGGCGCACCGGCTGGCGGCTCTACGTGCAGCGGTAACTGTAGAGGCGCGCGTTCTTCAGGCGGAAGCGCAGGCGCACCGGACGGCCCGTCAGCGACTGGAGTGCCCGGCCGCCCTTCCAGGCGACGCGCGCATCTACGGTGTTGACGCGGAGAGGCGCGCAGTCGTCGGACGAGAAGCCGTCCAGCGTGCTGCCGTCTTCGCCAAGAACTTCGACGCGCGCCTCGCCGTAATCGG
>DASTZM010000652.1:0-2376 GCA_035764305.1 Chloroflexota bacterium
GCGTTCGCCGCGTCGTTCGCCTACGCCGCGGCCTCCGCCAGCCCCGCGATCGAGGGCTTCACCGCCAACGGCGAGCTGTTCATGAACCTGCCGTCCGTCGCGGCGGTGCTCGCCGCCGTTGCCGGAAGGCCATTCGCCGCCGGCTGCCTGGCCGTCGCCGCGACGCTGATCAAGCCGACGGCGCTGCCCGGCACGGCTGCCGCGCTCGCCGCCGCGTGGTTGATCGGCCTCGGCGGCCCGCGCCGATCGCCGTGGAGCGCCGCGCGCATGGTGTTCGGCGGGATCGTCGGCGTCGCACCGTTCATTGCCCACGGTCTGCTGAGCGGACCGGACGACTTCTGGTACGCCGTCGTCGGTTTCCGCGCCGAGGAGCACTCCGCCTTCTCGGCCGGTCTGCGCTTCTTCGACGAGCTGCGCCAGACTGCGCCGCACGTCCTTTGGGCGCTCCTGCCGCTGTGGCTCCTGGTCGCTGTCTGGCTCCGGCGCGGCCACTGGCGGTTCACCGACGGGGCCGTGCTGGTGGCGTTCCTCGGCGGCACGCTGGTCGGGGCCGCGCTGGGCGGGTACTGGTACTGGCACTACTTCGTTGGCGTCCTGCCGCCGGCGGCGCTGATCGCCGGCGACGCCCTGGCGCGCGACGCGCTCCCGGCGGCGCGACGCGCTCTCGGAACCGCGCGCCTCGCGATCCGCGACCGGACTCCCATTCCCGCGATTGCGCCGCGCCTGGCGCCGCTCATCGGCGCCGCGCTCGCCCGACGCCCGCGCTTCGGCACGCGCTGGGCACTGGCTGCGCTCGTCGCGTCGTTCGTCTCGCTCGGCGCCAACGCGTCGTTCGTCGGGGCGACGCCGGACGAGACGAGCTGGCGCCTCTACCGGCGGCAGGGCTACCTCGCCAGCCGCGAGGTAGCGCGCTACCTGCGTGACCGGACCTCGCCCGACGACACGGTGTACGCCGCCTTCGCCGGCGCCGACGTCTACTTCATGAGCCACCGGCGCTCGGCCGCCCGCCACCTCTACTGGACCGAGATCAACCGCGTCCCCGGCGCGCTCGACGCGGTCGTCCGCACGCTCGACGACCCCCGCCGCTGCCCGAAGTACGTCGTCCGCCTCCAGGCGGAGCTCGAGCAGCCCGGCCGCGCCGGACCGTTCTGGGAGCGGGTGGAGCGGCGCTTCTTCACGGAGGCGGTCATCCGCGGCGTCGTGATCTACCGTCGGTCGGACGGCTGACCGACCGGCCACGCTCGACCGATCCGAGAGCAGCGCCGGCGCCCAGACCAGCGCCGCGTTGACGAAGAACGCCAGCGCGAGCAGCACCAGTCCGAGCGCCAGCGCGAGCGCGAATTCACCCCTGCCCGCCTGGAGCGCGATGGCGGTCGTCAGGATGCGCGTCTCTGCCCGAGCACGTTGCCGCCCACCATCGGCGACGCCCCCACCTCGGAGACGGCCCGCCCAAACGCGGCCGCGACGGCGACGAGCACTTGCGTCCGCGCCGCGCGCAGCAGCTCCCACGCCAGCGCCTCCCCGCCGGCCCCGTCGACGCGGAGGGCCGGCCCCAGGTCCGGATCGAGCGCGGCGACGGCGCTCGCCGTCAGACCCGTCGCCATCGGCGACGACGCAGGCGTACCTGCTGGCCGACGGCCACGCCGGCGAAGGGGCCGAGACGGGCCGGGAGGCGCTGGAGCGGTTCCGCGCCGCGCGCTTCGACGTGGTGACCACGGATCGTGCGATGCTGGGCGTGAGCGGGGACCAGGCGGCCGCCGCGGTCAAGGCGGCGTCGCCCGCCACGCCGGTGATCATGCTGCGGGGCTTCGGCGGGCTGACGCTGGCCGCGGGCGGGCGTCCGGAGGGGGCGGACGTGGTGGTGGGAACACCGCTGACGCGTCGCGCAGCGCGCGACGCGCTTGCGGCGGTGCGAGGGCGCGGCGAGAGCGCGAGCTCTAGCGGTCGTGCAGGTGGCGCGCCTGACGGCGGCGTGGGACTGGGCAGACCCGGCGGGGGCACTGGCGACGTCTGGGCCGGCGGGCTCCTTCCGGCCCATGAGAAGGTAGGTGCGCATCGGCCCCTTGCCCTTGACCTCGATCACGCCGCGCTCCTGGAACTCTGGTAGTCGCGGGGATCGAGACGAGCCCCGTGCGGCGGCGGTGTGCGGCGATGTCCCGGAAGTGGTCGGCTTCGAAGAGCCGCTCGGCGTCGGGCGAGAAGCGGAGTGTGGGCGGATGCAAGCGGTACGGATCGGCCGCGGTCGCGGCGGGTGGGTTCTCCATCGCGTCCTTCATCAGTCGAGGACCGCAGTGGGCCGGCGCGCCCCACTGGGAACTCGGAGCACCAGCAGCGTGACGTCGTCGTGGTGGGACTGGTCGCCGCACCAGGCGGTGA
>DASTZM010000653.1:0-2613 GCA_035764305.1 Chloroflexota bacterium
CTCCGCCTCCTCGCCCCGTCGGCTCGGCTGGTATCCCGCGAGCTGGCGCAGCGCGGTCGCGTGGCGCCAGCGTACACACGGGAAGGGCAGCCCCTCGGCGGGATCGCCGCCACCGCTGCGACCGAGACGCGACTCTACGGCGCGCTCGCCGGCGCCGCGCTCCTCGACGCGTCGACCGAGCCCGCGTTGCGCGCCAAGATCGACTCGGCGCTCGCGTCAAGCGACCCGGAGCGGCTGCTCGACGCCATGGACGGCCTGTGGATGCTGGCAGGCGGGCCGCCGCACTTCTGGCGCATCTGGAACCCACCGCGTGACGTGCCCACGACACGCAACGACGGCGTGGTGCCGCCCACCGACGGCTACCCGTGGCGCTACTTCCCAGAGACGGGTCACACCGTGCACGGCGAGCTCCTCCAGCACTTCGCCGCCGCCGGAGGCGTCGAGGTGCTGGGCTATCCCCGCACCGACGAGTTCGCAGAGAGCGGCCGGAGCCTGCAGTTCTTCGATAGGGCGCTGCTCGAGTACGGTCCGGGGGGACCGGTGGAGATGACCGAGATCGTCGCGGACGAGGTCTTCCGCGCCAGAGGGTGGATCGCCTAGGTGGTGCGCATCCTCGCGGTCGCCGACACGGTCGACCGCGTGCTCTACGACCACTTCAACCAGGAGCGGTGGAAGAAGGAGCGCATCGACCTGATCGTCTCGTGCGGCGACCTGAAACAGAGCTACCTGGACTACCTGATTTCTCGCTTCGACGTGCCGTGCTTCTACGTGCGAGGCAATCACGACGTGACCTACAAGGAAGACCCCCCGCCTGGGGCAGTCAACCTCCACGATCACGTCGAGACCTTCAAGGGGGTCCGGTTCTTCGGGCTGGAGGGCAGCTACTGGTACAACGGCGGCCCGGCGCAGTACACCGAGCGCCAGATGTGGTGGCATGGCTTCTGGGCACGTCTCTCGCTCCTGCAGGCGGGCGGCGTCGACGTCATGGTGACGCACTCCGCGCCGCGGATGTGCCCGCTCCCCGAGAAGCGCTGCATCTGCGTGCATCCTCCGGCCGGAGAGACCGTCAATACGATCGGCGAGACGTGCCGAGCCGACTCAGAGCGCAAGACGTGGGACCCGGCCGACCTGCCCCACCGCGGCTTCGACACGCTGCGCGCGATGATCCTGCGCTACCAGCCGCGCTTCTTTCTGCACGGACACACCCACCTTGGGTACGGTACGCGCCCCAGAGAGCTGTCACTTGGTCGCACCCGCATCATCGACACTTACGGACACGTCGTCCTCGACGTCTGAGACGCCGCGGCGCATCCTGGTGCCGCTCGATCTACTGCCGGCGGGGGAGGCCAAGCTGCCCGTCGCAGTGGCGCAGGCGCGAGCCTTCGGCGCCGAGCTGATCCTCCTGCATGTCCTCTCGGAGCGCGACGCGTCGACCGAGGGGGTCTCTCCGGGGGAGGCGCACGCGCACGCGTATCTCGATTCGATCTGCCTGAGCTTGCGCAGTGAGGGACTGCGGGCTCAGCCCCTTCTGCGCTACGGCAGTGTCGCGCAGACCGTTGTCGGAGTGGCGCGAGAGCTGCGTGCCGACCTGATCATCATCGGCACTAACATGCGCGGCGGGCTGTCCCGCCTCTTCCCTGGAGCCATCGCCGACGAGATCGTGCACAACGCGCCGTGCCCGGTGCTCCTGGTCCGCCCCGCCCTCGACACCGCGCCGCCGGCGCCGCCGGTGCGCTCCTTCTCCGATGACGCGGCGAAGGCCGGGCCGCTCGCCCCCCGTGCGCTCGGCGCGCGAACCGTCGAGGTGGCGCGCATCGTCGGCAGCGTCGGGCGCCCGGCCGAGCTAGGCACCGACTTCCGGCCGCTGAAAGCGAATCCCGACGACGATGCGCGCCACAAGCGACTACTCCAGGGGATCGAGCGTGGCACGTCAATCCCGCCGGTCGAGCTGTACAAGCTCGGGTACGGCTACTACGTCCTGGATGGGCACCACCGCGTCGCCATCGCCAAGCAAGAGCGCCAGCTGTGGATCGACGCCATCGTCACCGAGTACCTGCCGCTGACCGAGCCGGAGGCGCAGCGAATCTTCACCGAGCGTCAGCGCTTCGAGCGCGCCACCGGTCTGACAAGGATCGGGCTGGCCAGACCGGGGAACTACGCGCGCTTGGAGGAGCTGATCCACGAGCACGCCGAAGCGCACGGCATCGACGACCTGCGGGACGCGGCGCGGCGTTGGTACGCCGACGTGTGCCGCCCCCTCCAGCTCCGCGTGCGCGCGCGGCGCCTAACCCAGCACTTCCCGGGCGAGCGCACCGCAGACGTCGTGCTGCGCATCGCTGACCACCGTCGCCTCGAGGCACAGCGCCTCGGGAAGCGCCTCGCCGACCTGTCCTGGGAAGAGGCGCTGGCCTCCTTCCAGCCGTGAGCTGCCACCTGTAGGGCGCGCATCGTAACGCGGCCCGTACACACCGTAACCGTCTCGTTCGGAAGCTTTCCGAACGGTGTAACTCGTCCGTCGCTTGGCTGGAACGGCTGCTGCATCTGCGGTGGGCATCATGGCGCTCGCCGCACCTGACCACCGCTTCTCCTTCAATCCCCTCGTCGCGTTCGCCC
>DASTZM010000654.1:0-2428 GCA_035764305.1 Chloroflexota bacterium
CCGGTTGGTCTCGGTGCGCAGGCGGCGGCCGCGGAGCTGCATGCCGAACGGCCCGGCGTTCACGCGCCCGCCCTTGGTGGCGTCACAGACCAGCGCGACCGACCGCGCGGGCGAGCAGTGTACGGTCACTTCACCGCCGTACGGAACGCCGTTGCGCGTACCGGCGGGCTCCCACTGCACGTCTAGGATCTCGGGCCCGTTGGAGCAGTAGAACCAGCCCGCGCGGAGTGCCTGGAGGATCGATTCGGGTGTGCGGTTGAGGGCGCGCACGACGGTCCAGGCGCGGATGCTGTCGTACGCCGGACGGTGGCAGTCGTCCACGGCGACAGCGCAGGTCGGGATGCGCTCGGTGAGTAGGTCGTCCCACACCACCTGCGAGAGCCCGCGCCCGATGTGCACCTCGGTGTCGGCGTTGTAGACCTCAATCGCGTAGAGGCCGCGGATGGGCTGCAGGTCCTCGAGGCGCAAGCCGCTCCAGTAGGCGTGGGCGACGTGCGCGAGGCCGCCCTGCTCGCGGATGGCGTCGACCAGGTACTGCGCGGCCGCGGGGCCCGCGCCTTCGGGCGCCTTCGGCGCCTCCTGCACGCCGATACCGCAGATGTGGTAGTTCGTTCCGGCGCGCGTCGAGCCGGGCTTGGTACCGACCTCGGTACCGGGGATGTAGACGGTGTCCGGCAGCGCGGTGCCCTCAGGGAAGGTGGTCACCTTGCCGTGGTCGGTGATGGAGAGGAAGTCCCAGCCGGCGTAGGAGTAGTGCGCCAGGAGCCGGTCGGGCGGCATCGCGCCGTCGGAGTTAGTGGTATGGCAGTGCAGGTTGCCCCGCAGCCACTTGCCGGGGAGGGTGAACGGGTTGGCGAGGGTAGGCATAGGGGTGGCAGTATGCACTCTGAGCATCCCCCTCGATGACCATCGGCCGCCTCCCCGAGAGACAACCGGATGCCGTCTTCCCGTTCCGCGTGCCGCCGACGCAGCTGTTCGGCACGGGGGCGGTCGAGAAGATCGGCGACGAGGCGAAGCGCCTCGGCATCTCGCGCGCACTGGTGGTTACCGACCCCGGAGTCGCCAAGGCGGGCATCGCCGAACGGGTGCGGGAGCTGCTGGACGCCGCCGGGGTGGCGACGGCGGTGTATGACGGGGTCGAGCCCGAGCCGTCGGTGGCGAGCGTGGAGCGTGCGGTCGAGGCGGCGGGAACGGAGCACGACGCGATCGTGGGAGTGGGCGGGGGAAGCGCGCTGGATACGGCCAAGGGGCTGTCGCTGCGCTCGGCGAACCCCGGCCCGCTGCAGCGCTACTTCGGCGTCGAGCTGGTCGAGAAGTCCGGACTGCCGACCATCCTGGTACCGACGACGGCGGGGACGGGGAGCGAGATCACGCCCAACGCGATTTTCGACGACACGGAGCGGAAGCTCAAGGCGGGGATCGTCAGCCACCGGCTCTTCGCGCAGGTGGCGATCGTCGATCCGGATCTCACGGTGGGGGTACCGCCGCACATCACGGCGGCGTCGGGGATCGACGCGCTGACGCACGCCATGGAGAGCTATGTCGCGGTGCGCGCGACGCCGCACACCGACCTGTACGCGCTGGAGTCGATCCGACTGATCGCCGCGAACCTGCGCACGGCGGTGGCGCGGGGAGGCGACCGGGCCGCGCGGTACGGGCAGGCGCTGGGCTCGTTCTACGCCGGGATCTCGATCACCAACGCGGGGACGGGGCTGTGCCATGCGATGGCGTACCCGCTGGGATCGGCGTACCACGTGCCGCACGGCATGGCGAACGCGCTCTTGCTCCCGGCCGTGCTGGAGTACAACGCGCTCGGCGACGTGCCGAAGATGGCGCGCGTGGCGGAAGCGATGGGCGAGCGCGTGGATGGCCTTTCCGACCGGGAGGCGGCGCGGGTGGGAGTGGACGCGGTGCGCCAGCTCTGCGCCGACGTGGGGCTGCCCAAGGGGCTGCGAGAGGTGGGTGTGCCTGAGGATGCGCTGGAGGGGTTCGTCGAAGGGGCGCTCTCGGCGCAGCGCCTGATCACGAACAACCCGCGCGTGCCCGACGCGCAGGCGGTCCTGCGGATCTACCGCGAGTCGTACTAGCCCAGCCGGTCCAGCGCGGGCACGCGTCAGGCGGCGCGGGGCAGCGTTGCCCGGATAAGCGTGCTGAGCGAGATGCCGTAGGTCTGCTCCCACTGCGGCGCCTCGATCACGAACGTGCCGTAGTTGTTGGCGTTGATGCCGAAGACCTGCACATCGGTGATGGATTGGATGTGCAGCAGGATGGGGACGGCCTGCCCCGTCTCCCATTTGACCAGGTAGATCGGGTCGCCGATCTTGACCAGACCGGCAGAGAGCCACGGGTCACCGATGGGGCGGGAGACGAGGTCGGCGAGTGAGATCTCGCGCTGGGCGCCCCAGTTAATCTCGTGCCCGGCCAGGCC
>DASTZM010000655.1:0-2869 GCA_035764305.1 Chloroflexota bacterium
CGACAAGGTCCGCGAGCGGCTCGCCGAGCGCACGGCGTTCGCCGCCAGCCGCGAACTGGCGCTGGAGCTGGTTCCCACCGCCTCGCGGCGCTTGATCCAGCGCGGCCTCGACGAAACCACCGAGGCCAAGCGCTTGCTCGATCTCCAGCCTGAGTTCTCCGTGCGCAGCGCACACGACGTGCGTGAGGCGGCGCGCAACGCCCGCATCGGCGCGACGCTCGATCCTGAAGTGCTCGTCGACGTTCGCGACACGCTGGAGAGTGGCGCTTACGTGCGCAACGTCCTCTCGCGACACCGTGATGCATGTCCCATCCTCGCCGACGTCGCCGGCACGATCGATCCGTGCCCCATCGTCGTGCGCGCCGTGCGCGACGCGATCGGCGAGCGGGGCGAAGTGCTCGACTCGGCTTCGCCCGAGCTAGGCAAGATCCGTAGCCAACTCAAGGTCGCCTACAACCGCATGATGGATGCGCTGCAGCGCATCATGGACGCGGCCGGGGCGCGCGGTCAGCTCCAGGAGGCGATCATCACCTCGCGCGGCGGACGCTATGTTCTCCCGGTCCGTGCCGAGGCCCGCAATCAGTTCCGCGGCATCGTCCACGACGAATCGGGGAGCGGCGCCACGGTGTTCATGGAGCCGCTCGCCGCGGTCGAGCTCAACAACGAGTGGCGCCACCTGCAGCTCGAGGAGGAGAAGGAGGTCGAGCGGGTCCTGCGCCACCTCTCAGCGCTCGTCGGCCAGCATGAGGAGCGCATCGTCGCCGGCGTCAACGCCATCGCGTCCATAGATGTCGCGCTCGCCAAGGCGAAGCTCGCTCACTCCCAGCGCGCAGCCGCTCCGGTCCTGGAGAGCGGCTACCGCCTGAACTTGGTCCACGCGCGCCATCCGCTTCTGACGGGAAACGTCGTACCGACCGACATCCACCTCGGCTTGTTTGGCGACGTGGTCCCGACCTCCTCCGAGAACCCGCTCGACAAGGAGTTTCTTGCGCTGGTCATCACCGGGCCAAACACCGGCGGGAAGACCGTGGCGCTCAAGACAGTCGGTCTGCTCCAGCTCATGGCGCAGGCTGGCCTGCACATCCCCGCCGAAGAGGGATCCAGCGTTGCCGTGTTCGAGGAGGTCTACGCCGACATCGGCGACGAGCAGAGCATCGAGCAGAGCCTTTCCACGTTCTCGTCGCACATGCGCAACATCGTCTCCATCTTGGAGCGCGCCGACGAGCGGTCGCTCGTGCTGCTCGACGAGCTGGGCGCCGGAACCGACCCGCAGGAAGGCTCGGCGCTGGCGCGCGCGATTCTCTCTTATCTCGTCGACCGGCGCATCTGCACGGTCGCCACGACTCACTACTCCGAGCTGAAGGCGTACGCCTACCAGACTCCGGGCGTGCAGAACGCCAGCGTCGAATTCGACGTCGAGTCGCTCCGTCCGACCTATCGCCTGATGATCGGTTTGCCCGGACGCAGCAACGCGCTCTCCATCGCCCAGCGCCTCGGTTTGCCAGATCACATCCGCGATGCTGCGCGGGCGCATCTGGCGCCCGAGCAGTCGCAGATCGAGGACATGCTCAAAGCCATTCAAGCCGAGCGCGACGCCGCGCGCGACGAGCGCCTGGCCGCCGCGCGCCTTCGAGAGGAGGCCGAGGCGCAGCGCAACGAGGCACAGCGCCGGATCGAACGGCTAGAGGACGACCGGCAGGCGACTGTCGAGCGCGCGCAACGCGAAGCCGAGCACATCCTTGAAGAGGCGCGCCAGCAGATCCGGCGCGCCGAGCAGCAGGTCGCCGCCGCCGGCGGCGACCGCATGGCTGTCTTGCGCGCAGCGCGCGACGTCCAGCAGGCCGCGCACGAGATCGGCGCGCGTCCCCGCGGCCGGCATCGCCCGGAGGCGGAGCCTGAGGAGCGCCCACTTGCCGTGGGCGATCGCGTCGAGGTGCGGCGTTTGAACGCCGTCGGCCAGGTGCTGACGCCGCCCAACGAGCGGGGTGAGGTCGAAGTCCAGCTCGGTGGCTTGCGCACGCGTGCCAGCGTGCGCGACCTGACGCGCGTCACACGCCGCGAGGCCGAGCAGCGGGCACCGTCCCGCGCCGAGCCGCGCGTGACGGTCTCCGCCGCGCCGCGCGACGCGTCCGTGCCCGCGCCTGCGTCGGTCCGGATGGAACTGGACGTGCGCGGGACGCGCGCCGACGACGTCCTGCCGCGCGTCGAACGCTACCTGAGCGACGCCTACCTGGCGGGGATGCCCTTTGTCCGCATCATCCACGGCAAGGGCACCGGAGTGCTTCGCCAGATCATCCGCGACAGCCTCGCCAGCAACCCGATGGTCCAGTCCTACGAGGCCGCCTCAAACAACGACGGCGGCGAAGGCGCCACGATAGTCCGCCTGGCCGTGTAGGCCCTGGCTTACACCATTGACTCGTAGTGCGGGTGGTCGTCCTGCTTCGCTAGATGCCGGAAGAACCTGCGGATCGCGCGCACGTTTTCCGGGCGCAGCTCAAACCCCAACGCCGACCCGAGCACCAGCCCGGCCGCGCTCCCCACGATCACCCCGACCAGGAACAACTGGTTCCCAACGAGGCCCGACGGTTTCTTGACTTCCATCACTGCATCCGGAGCAGTGTCGCCGCCTCACTCCACAGCCGCTCCAGCCGGTAGTACTCGCGCATCTGAGGAGAGAAGATGTGCACCACCACGCCGCCGTAGTCCAACACCACCCAGCCCGCCTCTTCCTGCTGCTGCCCCGCCTTGTTGAGCGGATCTAGCTGCCAGCGCTCGTCCAGACCCTCCTGGATACCCCGGCTAATGGCGCGGATCTGGCGGACGTTGTCCCCGCTGCAGATGACGAAGTAGTCGGCGATGATCGACTGCT
>DASTZM010000656.1:0-18285 GCA_035764305.1 Chloroflexota bacterium
GCCATGATCGCGTCGACCCAGCGGTCCAGGTTGCGTGCCACGTCGGGCACGGTCTCGCGTACGCCCATCTGCATGTGCTCGGAGAGCAGGTCGATGGCGTGGCCGCCGAGCTGCGTCATCCCTGCCTCGAAGGTGCAGCGCGTGCGCAGACTCGGCTTCTCGAAGATCATGGCCAGCGTGCACCCTTCCAGCCAGCGGTGGGGCTGGCGGCGACGCTGGAGCTCCTTCACTTCGTGCGCGCGGTCGAGGAGCAGGCGCAGCTCCTCCCTGGTGAAGGCATCGAGTCCAAGGAGGTCCCGTCCCTGCAGGGACCGGACCGTGCCGCCGGTCAACAGATCAGCCGATGAAGCCGACCGAGGCCTGCGCCAGCGCGAGCGCCGGCAGCGGGTAGAGCCCGAGAGCGAGAACGCCGATCCCTGCGACGGCGGCGACGGCCATGGCCCACGGCGCGCGCACGATCGGCGCGAACTCGCGCGCCGGCTCGACCATGTACATCAGGTAGATCACGCGCAGGTAGAAGTAGACCGAGACGACGCTGGCCAGGACGCCGACGACGGCGAGGACGTACTGCCCGGCCTGCATCGCCGCGCTGAAGATATAGAACTTACCCACGAACCCGGCTGTGGGCGGGATGCCGGCGAGCGAGAGCATGAACAGCGCCATCAGGAAGCCGAGTGCAGGCTGGCGATAGCCGAGACCGGCGTAATCGGAGAGCAGCTCGTTCTCCTCACCCCGCCGCCCGAGCACGATGACGATGGCGAACGCGCCCAGGTTCATAAGCGTATAGGCGAGCGAGTAGAACAGCACGCTCTGCGCGCCGAGCTGATTGGCAGCGACGATGGCGACCAGGATGTAGCCCGCGTGCGCGATGCTGGAATAGGCCAGCATGCGCTTGATGTTGGTCTGCGCGATCGCGACGGTGTTGCCGACGATCATCGTCAGCATCGCGATCACTCCGATCATCCCGCTCCAGTCATGGACGAGCGACGGGAAGGCGATCATGAATACGCGGAGAATCGCCGCGAAGGCGGCGGCCTTCGCCGCGACCGACATGTACGCGGTCACCGCGGTGGGGGCGCCTTCGTAGACGTCAGGCGTCCACAGGTGGAAGGGGGCTACCGCGGCCTTGAAGCCCAGCCCGACGATGAGCAGGCCCATGCCGGCGAGAAGGATGGCGGGCGAGCGGGCGCCGACGGCGGCTGCGCGACTCGCCGTCAAGCAGAACTCGTTGGCGAACCAGCTGCTCTGTCCGAGCGACTGCGAGACGCAGCCGAGGTTGGTCGATCCCGTCGCGCCATAGACCAGCGCGATCCCAAAGAGCAGGAAGCCCGTGGCGAAGGAGCCGAGCAGCAGGTACTTGATCGACGCCTCCTCTGACTCCAGGCGGTACCTCGAGAAGCCGGTCATGATGTAGAGGCTGATCGAGAGCAGCTCGATCCCCAGGAAAACCATGATCAGGTCGGTCGCGGCGGCCATGAGCATCGTGCCGGCGGCGGAGAATAGGAGGAGCGAGTAGTACTCGCCGGCGTGGAAGTCCTCACGCTCGAGCTGGGTGTGCGAGAGCATCACCGTCACCGCGGCGATGAGGACGAACAGCAGGTTGAAGAATTGCGTGAAGTTGTCGGCGGCGACCATCCCGCCGAACGCGGTCTGGTTCACGTAGCCCCACGACCAGATCGCCAGACCACCGGTGACCGCCAAGCCGGCGAGCGAGATGACCGCGAGGTGCCCCTTGCCGGCGCGGCGGGGGGTGAACAGGTCAACGACCATGACCAGGCAGCCCGTGAGCGTCATGCCGAGCACGGGCGCGATCGCGAAGAAGTCGAGCTGCGGAAGCGTGAACTGCATGCGGTTACCTCGCGCTCGCCTGCGTCCGCCCGCCGGTCCCGGCGGCGGACTGCAGCTGCTGGCTGACACCGGAGATGGACGCCGCGGTCTTGTCCAGGAACGGCTTGGGGTAAATGCCGATCAGCAGGATCAAGGCGACGAATGGGACCAGGACGAAGATCTCGCGCGAGGTGAGGTCGGTCAGGTGGATCGCGTGTCCGTCGACGACCGGCTCTCTGACGGGCCCCTGCATCGCGCGCTGGTACATCCAGAGCAGGTAGATGGCGCCCAGGATGACGCCGACGCCGGAGACGATGGCGTACGGCTGCAGCCCGAGCGTCTCCTGCTTGAAGGTGCCGAGCAGGATGAGGAACTCACCCACGAAGCCGTTGGTGCCGGGCAGGCCAAGCGAGGAGAACATCACGATCGAGAAGATGGCCGCGAAGATCGGCATCAACCGGGCGACGCCGCCGAAGTCGTGAATGAAGCGCGTGTGCGCGCGCTCGTAGATCATCCCCACCAAGAGGAAGAGCGCCCCGGTGGATATGCCGTGGTTGATCATTTGCAGCAGGCTGCCCTGCATCGACTCTTGTGTGAACGCAAACAGGCCGAGCATGACGAAGCCGAGGTGGCTGACCGACGAGTAGGCCACCAGCTTCTTCATGTCCCGCTGCATCGTGGCGACGAGCGCGCCGTAGACGATGCCGATCACGGCCAGGAGGGCGAAGAGTGGCGCAGCCGCGACGGCGGCCTGGGGGAAGAGTGGGAGGCAGAAGCGCAGGAAGCCGTACGTCCCCATCTTGAGCAGCACGGCCGCCAGGATGACGCTGCCCGCGGTGGGCGCCTCCACGTGCGCGTCGGGCAGCCAGGTGTGGAACGGGAACATGGGCACTTTGATGGCGAACGCGAGCGCGAATGCAGCGAAGAGCCACGGCTGGAGCTCCGCCGGAACGGGCTGGCGCATGATCTCGAGCAGGTCGAAGGTGCGCCCGGAGAGGCCTGGACCCGTACCTGACCGGAAGTACAGAAAGACGATGGCCAGAAGCATCAGCACGCTGCCGGCCATGGTGTAGAGGAAGAATTTGATCGCGGCGTAGATGCGTCGCGCGCCGCCCCACACGCCGATGAGGAAGTACATCGGCACGAGCATCAGCTCCCAGAAGACGTAGAACAGGAACAGGTCGAGCGCCAGGAAGGTGCCGAGCATCGCCGTCTCGAGCACGAGCATCAAGACGACGAACTCTTTCACGCGAATCCGCACGCTCGTGGCGGTGTAAATGAAGACGAGCGGCATGAGGAACGTGGTCAGCAGAACCAGCAGCAGACTGATCCCATCGATTCCGACGTGGTAGCCGATCCCGACGCTGGGGACCCACGACGCCATCTCCTGGAACTGGAAGTCGGTCTCGGTCGAGTCGAAGCCCAGCCATAGACCGATCGACGCGATGAAGACGACCAGGCTGACCGTGACGGCCCAGCCGCGGAGGAACGACTCGTTCGCGCGCGGCACGAAGAGCGAGACGATCGCGCCCAGGAGCGGAAGGAAGATCAGGATGGAGAGGATCGGCAGGTCGATCATGTGACTACGGCCGGAAGGCCCAGTAGGCCAGGACGGCGAATGCACCGACGACGAACGTGACCGCGTAGCCGCGCACATACCCGGTCTGAAGCCGGCGGAACAGTCCGCCGGTCCCCCGCGCCAGCTTCGCCACGCCGTTCACCGCGCCGTCGATGACGCCCAGGTCAAAGGCCGAGAGAAACGCCGCCAGGCGCGCCCCTGGGTGCGCGATGAGCGCCTGATACAGCTCGTCGACGTACCACTTGTTGGAGAGCCAGCGGTAGGGCGCGCCAAAGAGGTCGACCAGATCCGACGGCCGGGGACGCCCACCGAGGTACATCGCAGCGGCGACCAGACCGCCCAGGGCGGCGATCCCGACCGAAGCAGCGGTAAGGCCCCACTCGACCGACGGATCGAGCGCCGCTTCGTGCGTCGCGCCACCCGTGTGCGAGGTCACGGACGGCGCGAGGAACTGCTCGAACTGCGTCTCAGCGTGGTCCCCCGTGATGAAGCCGGGCATGCCGGAGAGCGGCCAGAGCCCGCCGACGATCGATAGGAACGCCAACACCACCAGCGGGATCAACATCGACGCCGGCGACTCGTGAGGCACGCCGGCGTGGCCGCCGGGGGTGTCGTGTGCACCGTGCCCGGCCGCGGGCGTGTGTGCCTCATCGTGCGCCGGTGCGGTGTGTGCCGTGCCGTGCGCGGCCTGCTCCGAGTGCGCCGCGGCGGCGGCGACAGGCTCGTGCTCCGGCGCCGCCGCGGCCGTCGCGGGCGCGTGGCCGGCGATCTCGCCGCGGTACCGGCCGAAGAAGGCCAGAAAGACGAGGCGTGACATGTAGAAGGCGGTCAGGCCGACGGTCACGATCCCGAGCAGGTAATGCACGTAGAAGAACGGGTCCTCCTGCGCGCGCTCGAACGTCTTGGCCAGGATCAGGTCTTTGCTGAAGAAGCCCGAGAACCCGGGCGTGCCGATGATCGCCAGCCAGCCGATCAGGAAGGTGATCGTCGTGACACGCATGTACCTGAACAGCCCGCCCATCTTGCGCAGGTCCTGCTCGTCGGACAGACCGTGGATCACGCTGCCCGCGCCGAGGAAGAGCAGCGCCTTGAAGAAGGCGTGCGTCATCAGGTGGAAGATGCCGGTGGCGAATGCGCCGGTCCCCAAGCCGAGGAACATGTAGCCCAGCTGGCTGACCGTCGAGTACGCCAGCACGCGCTTGATGTCGTTCTGGACCAGCGCGATTGTCGCCGCAAAGATCGCGGTGAGCGCGCCGATCGTCGCCACCACCGTAAGCGCCTCGGGCGCGAGCTCATATAAGGAGTGCGCGCGGGCGATCATGTACACGCCCGCCGTCACCATCGTGGCGGCGTGGATCAGCGCGGAGACAGGCGTGGGGCCTTCCATGGCGTCGGGCAGCCAGACGTAGAGTGGTATCTGCGCCGACTTGCCCGTCGCCCCGACGAGCAGCAGCAGGGCGATGGCGAGCGAGACCGGCAGCACCCACTGGCCTGAGTAGTCGGCTCCCCAGAAGAAGCCGCTCAGGTCGAGAGCCGAACCGCCATTCTTGAGGATGCCGCCCGGGTCGTCCAAGACGCCGCCGAGCCCGGCGCCCTCGCCGAAGAACTGGAACGTCCCGAACGTCGCCCAGATCAGGAACAGGCCGATCAGGAAGCCCCAGTCACCGACGCGGTTGACGACGAACGCCTTCTTGCCGGCCGACGCCGCCGAGGGGCGGGTGAACCAGAAGCCGATCAACAGGTAGGAGCACAGTCCGACGAGCTCCCACCCGACGAACATCAGCAGGAAGTTGTTCGCCAGCACGAGCGTCAGCATCGAGAAGGTGAACAGGTTGAGGTAGGTGAAGAAGCGCGGGTAGCCCGGATCGTGAGACATGTAGCCGAGCGAATAGAGGTGGATCAGCGATCCGACGCCGGTGATGACGAGGACCATGACGGATGACAGCGGGTCGAGCATCAGCCCGGCCTCGGCGACCATCGTCTCGGTCGCGCCCTCTCCCCACGCGATCCACGGGAAGAGGTGCAACTGGTGGGGGTGCGTCGTGTCTCCCGCCACGTAGGAGGTGACCGCAAGGGCGGCGACGACGAACGCGGCGAACACTGCCAGCACGGCGATCAGGCCGCTGAGCGGCTTGCCGAGGCGCCGCCCGAAGAGCGCGTTGATCACCGTCCCGGCGAGCGGCAGCGCCGGGACGAGCCAGAGAAGGTCGACCATCACCCCTTCAGCCAGCTGACGTCGTCGATATCAGCCGTGCGACGGCTGCGAAAGATGTCGATGATGATGGCCAGACCGACGGCGACTTCCGCCGCCGCGACGGCCATCACGAAGAAGACGAAGATCTGCCCGTCAAGCTGACCCAGCTGGCGCGCGAAGGCGACGAAGGAGAGGTTGACGGCGTTGAGCATGAGCTCGATCGACATGAAGATCGTCAGCGCGCTCTTGCGTAACAGGACGCCCATGCACCCCAGTGAGAACAAGATCCCACTGAGGATCAGGTACGCCTCGGTCGGGACCCTGGAAGGGATGGTCGGCAGCGGAAACGGCAGCTCCATAACTACTTCACCCGCTCTCCCTGCACTATCGCCACGTGCGCGACGTCTTCGGTATCCGGCCGCTTGCGCGCCAGGATGGTGGCGCCAAGGATAGCCCCCAGCAGCAGAATGCTCGTCACCTCGAACGGGAAGAGATAGCGCGAGAAGAGCACCGCGGCGACCTCCTGCGTGTGGCCCACCGTCGCCGCGCCTGCCGTGACGGCGGTTGCGGTGGGCAGCGGTGTCGGCGTGACGAATGCAAGGGACACCGGCTCCCCCGCGACGGGAGCTGAGGGCGCGGATCCGTAGCGCGCCCCGACGGCCACCAGCTCTCCCAGCAGGATCAGGGCGGCGATCACGCCGAACGGCCGGAACAGGCCGAGGCGTCGATCGGTCGGCTCCGCCTGCGCCACGTTGAGGAGCATGATCACGAACAGCATCAGGACCATGATGGCGCCGGCGTAGACCGCCACCTGCACCACGGCGAGGAAGTACGCGCCCAGCAGGACGTAGAAGACCGCCAGGCAGAAGAAGTTGAGAACCAGGAAGAGCGCGCTGTACATCGCGTTCCGCTGGACGATCATCATCAGCGCCGATGCGACGCTGAGCGCCGCGACCGCCAGGAACGTCACCAGCTCCATTTAGCCCCCTGCTCTCCCCTGTGTCTCGGCTCTTGCGTCTAGCCGGGCAGCCACGAGTCTTCCGGCTCCTTCTTGGGCGCCGGCGCCAGGAGCATCTCCTTGGTGTAGATCATCGACTGGCGCGAGTAGTCCGCCAGCTCGAAGACGCGCTTGAGCTGCAGCGCCTCGGTGGGGCACGCCTCGACGCAGAAGCCGCAGAAGATGCAGCGGATCATGTTCACGATGTACGTCTTGGCGTAGCGCTCGCCGATGCTGACCGGCGCCTCGGGCGGGTTCTCCGCCCCTTCGACGAAGATGGCCTTGGCGGGGCAGGCCAGCGCGCACAGCTCGCAGCCGACGCACTTCTCCAGCCCGTTCTCGTGGCGCTCCAGCTCGTGCCGGCCGCGGTGACGCGGCGGCAGCGTGGGACGCTCCTCGGGGTACTGCAGCGTGACGGGCTTCTGCCCCATGTGGCGCAGCGTGACCGCCAGGCCCCTGGCGATCGCGCCCAGGTCGGCGCCAATCGTGCCCGCCAGCCCCTTGGGCGGCGGCGGTGACTTTAGCTCGACGTATGCCATCGTGGTCCTTTGTGTATCCGGGCCTCTAAACGAACGGCCACCAGCCGCGCGGCCAGAGCGCGACCCACACCGCCGTCGCGGTGAGGTTCAGGAGCGCGGCGGGGAAGAGGAACTTCCAGCCCAGGTTCATCAGCCGGTCGTAGCGCAGGCGCGGCAGCGTCGTCCGCAGCCAGATGAAGCAGAACATGAAGAATGCGATCTTCAGGACGAAGAAGATTGGTCCCAAGATGCCGTCGAGTCCGGGCACGCCGATCCACGCGCCGATCATCGGCCACCACCCACCCAGGAAGAGCACGATGGCCAGCGCCGAGACGTTCACCATGTTGACGTATTCGGCCATGAAGAACATCGACCACTTGAAGCCCGAGTACTCGGTGTGGAAGCCGGCGCCCAGCTCGCCTTCCGCCTCGGGCAGGTCGAAGGGCGTGCGGTTCGTCTCGGCGATGCCGGCGACAATGTAGATCGCGAAGGCGATCCAGCCGAAGATCGGCAGAAGTCCAAAGGGCAGCCCCGAGCGCCCTTGCTGCTGGACGATCTCATACAGGTTGATCGTTCCGGCCATCAGGACAACGGTGAGCGCCGCGAGTCCCTGCGCGAGCTCGTAGCTGATCATCTGGGCCGAGGCGCGGAGGCCCCCCAGCAGGGAGTATTTGTTGTTCGAAGCCCATCCGGCCAGCACGATGCCGTAGACGCCGAGCGACGCGATGGCAGCGGCATAGAGGTAGCCAACGTTGATGTTGGCGATGAACCAGGTCCACTCGCGACCCGGCTGGCCAAGTGGGATCGACGGACCGATGGGGATCACGGCGAAGATGATCAGCGCCGGGATCAGCGAGAGCAGCGGCGCGATGGTGTGGACCCACGGGTTGGCCTGGCTGGGGACGATGTCTTCCTTGAGCGCCAGCTTGATTCCGTCGGCGATCGGCTGGAGCAGACCAAACGGCCCGACGCGATTGGGTCCGTAGCGGGCCTGCATCCTTCCCATTACCTTGCGCTCGGTCACCGTCATGTAGGCGAAGATCACCAGCAGGACGTTGACGATCACGAAGGCCTTGATGAAGGCCAGCAGGATGATGAAGACGGTGTTCCAGTCGATCAGCGCCAGCAGGTCGCCGATCATCGAGCGGCGGCCTCCGCGACGGTGGCTGGTGTCAGGGTGACGCGCGCGAGCGGATCGTTCCAGTCGAGGATCAGGTTGAGGCGCGGGGAGCCGACGTTGTCGGGTGAGAAGCAGGTGCCCTCGGGGCAGCGGCGGTTCAGCCTGGCGACGCGCTCGATGGAGCCCTTGGAGGTGGTGAGGCGCACCGTCTGGCCGTCCTGTATGGAGAGCCGGCCGGCGTCGGCGGTGTTGAGCTCGACGTAGGGGACGGGGACCATCTGAAGGAGCTCGGGGGTCTGGGCGACGGTCGTCTCATGCCCAAGGAGCTCGCTGTATGTAATGAGCGTGAGGCCGCCACCCGCCCCGGGGGAGCGACCGCTCGGGGTCGAGGGGGGCGCAGCGTCGCCGCTGGGTACAGGCAGCGACTGTGAGGCATCCGCGCCCTCGGCACTCTCCCGACAGATCGCACCCTCGGCCGGGATCGCACCGTTCAGCGACGCGTACACCGGGAGATCGGCGAGAAGCTCACGGGTCACTTCGGAGGCCGCCGTGTATCCCAGTGAGGCGCCCATCTCGGCAGAGAGCTCGGTCAGGATGCGCCAGTCGGGGCGTGTGTTCGTGGCGGGGCGGACCGCCTGGAAGAGGCGCTGGATGCGCCCCTCCGCGTTGGTCAGCGTGCCGTCCTTCTCGGGCACGCTCGTCGCGGCGAAGACCACGTCGGCGTGCTCGGCGGTGACGGTGGGGAACAGCTCGTGCACGATCACCACCTCGGCCGTCTGCAGCGCGCGCTGCGCCTGCTCGCGGTCCGGGTGCGTCTCCAAGACGTTCTCACCGACCAGGTAGAGCGCCTTGATTCGCCCTTCGGCCGCAGCAGCGATGACCTCGCCTGCTGCGAGCCCACTCTCGCCCGGCACAAGGCCGGCCAGCGCCGCGCCGCGCGCATTTGCGCCCTCGGCGAAGTAGTTGGCGGCGTCTCGGTGGCCGAGCCCTTCCGCGAGCTCGACCAGCGCCGCAGCGATCTCATCGGCGTCGGCGCGGGATGCCAGCCGCGCGCCGGCGTAGATCAGCGGCTTCTTCGCGCCTTTCAGCGCGTCGGTCACCGCTGTGACGGCGTCGGGCGCAAGGCCGGTCGCACCCGCGTCACCGGCGCGCAGCGCGCGGATCACGCTCGCCTCGTCGCCCGGGCGGTAGCGCAGGCGTCGGAACGCGATTCGGTCGGCCTCGGTCGAGCGCGGGTTGGCGACAATGAGCTTGGCGCCCTTCGTCACCGCCTTGCGGAGCCGGAGCCAGAAGACGGGCATCTCCTCGTACACGTCGCTGCCGATCACGACGATCGCGTCGGCGCCCTCGGCGTCCGCGTACTGCGAGTTGAAGGCATCCAACCCAAACCGCGCCAGCGGGTTTGCTGCGCGGCTGCGCGCGCCAACTCGGTGGTCGACGTTCGGCGTCTCGAGCACTTCCGAGGCGAAGCGCGCCAGCGCGTAGCAGTCCTCGTTGGTCAGGTTGCGACCGCCGATTACGCCGATGGACTGCGCGCCGTGCTGCTCCTTGACCCGCTGCAGTGCGACCGCGGCGCTGCCGATCGCCTCGGCCCACGACGCCGGATGCTGCCGGCCGTCGTCGCGCTTGACGAGCGACGACGTCAGACGGTCCGCGCTCGACGCGTAGTGGTGCCCAAAGCGCCCCTTATCGCACAGCCAGATCTCGTTCACCGCCTCGTTCTGGCGGGGACGCACGCGAGCGACGACGTTGGAGCGGGTGTCGGTGATTATGTTGCACCCTACCGGGCACTGCGCGCACACCGAGTCGGCGTGGTCCAGGTCGTGAGGGCGCGACTTGAAGCGGTAGGTGTCGCTGGTCAGCGCGCCGCACGGGCACAGGTCGATGATGTTGCCGTGGAAGCGCGACTGCATCGAGCGATCCTCGATGACTCGCAGTTGCGAGCGGTAGCCTCGCTGGTGAAAGTCCAGCTCTGCCTGGCCGGGTATCTCCGCCATGAAGCGCGTGCAGCGGTAGCAGACGATGCACCGCTCCTGGTCGAGCACGACGAGCGGCGAGAGGCTCGCGCCCTTTCGAGCGAGCCGCTTGTCCTCCTCGAAGCGCGACTCCTTGGGACCCCACGCGTGCGAGTTGTCCTGGAGCGGGCACTCGCCGCCGGCGTCGCACACCGGGCAGTCGAGTGGGTGATTGATTAGCAGGAACTCGATCACCGCTTCGCGCGCGTCGATCGCCTTGGGCGCCATGGTGTTGACGACCATTCCTGGCGCGACGCGCATCGTGCAGGCGGTCATCACCGCGGGCGGGCGCGCGGGCTGCCCGGGCGGCGGCGCCATGGCGATCTCGACCTGGCACATGCGGCACGCGCCCGCGAGCGAGAGCTTGGGGTGGTAGCAGAAGACGGGAACCTCGACGCCCATCTGGCGCGCCGCTTCGACAACGAGCGTGCCCGGTGGGACGGTCACCTCGGCGCCGTCGATGGTCAGCGTGACCGTGTTCGGGCGCGGTGCCTCAGACATGCGCCGGTGTCCTTTCCGTGCGCCCGGTGGAGTGGCCGTTCCCCCGCTGCTCGGCGCGCGCGTTGACCGCCTGTTCAAGGTCGTTTTTGAACAGGCGGAAGCTCGAGCCGATGGCCGAGACGGCGAAGTCGCCGAGCGCGCAGAGCGTCTTGCGCCCGCCGACGTTGCGCGCCACGTCGAGCAGCACGTCGAGGTCGCGCGGACGCGCGCCGCCGAGTGACATGCGGCGCAGCATCATGTGCATCCAGGTCGTCCCTTCGCGGCACGGGACGCACTTGCCGCAGCTCTCGCGCGCGAAGAAGCCCGAAGAGTTGACGAGCAGGTCGATGATCTCGCACTCCTCGCCGTAGACGATGATCCCGCCCGCGCCGAATCCGACCGGGCCAAAGTCGGTGAAGAACGGCGGGCGTGTCAGCGTCGCCGTGTCCATCGTCACGTCCAGGTGCTCTTCGGACAGCAGCTGGCACGCCAGGGCGCCGGGGGAGACGGCCTTGATCCGCTGACCGCGCTGCATCCCGCCGCCGTACTTGTAGACCAGGTCGCGCAGCGTCACGCCCATCGGCAGCTCGTAGACGCCGGGCTTATTCACGTGACCGCTGATCGTGTAGACCTTGGGGCCGGGCGAGTTGGGGTTGCCGATCGAGGCAAACCAGCCCGGACCGCGGTTGATGATGTGCGGCGCGCACATCAGCGTCTCGACGTTATTCACCACCGTCGGGCGCCCGAACAGCCCACCCCCGACGTCGACCGGGAACGGGGGACGGATACGCGGCTGGGCGCGACGGCCCTCCAGCGACTCCATCAGGGCGGTCTCTTCGCCGCAGATGTAGGCGCCCGCTCCCCGGGTGAGGTACATCTCGACGTCGAAGCCTTCCTTGCCGAGGATCGACTTGCCCAGGTAGTGCCCCTTGTACGCCTCGGCGATGGCGTTCTCCAGGATCTCGGCGCCGCGCCGGTTCTCTCCCCGGATGTAGATGTGGGCAACCTTGATCTCGACGGCGTAGCAGCACAGCAGCATGCCCTCGATGAGCATGTGCGGATCGCCCTCGATGGCGTAGCGGTTGCCGAACGTGCCGGGCTCGCTTTCGTCCGCGTTGACCACCAGGTAGCGCGGCGCCGGGTTGCGCTTGGTGCCCGACCACTTCAAGCCGGTGGGGAAGCCCGCGCCGCCGCGCCCCACCAGCTTGGAGTCGCTCATGTCCTTGATGACCTCGTCCGGGGTCATCTGCTCCACGGCGCGCCGCAGCGCGGTGTACCCGCCGCGCCTGACGTAGTTGTCGAGCTTGAGCGAGTTTGGGTCGCCGAACGCAGCGGTCAGCACCGGTTCGAACGGCACCGGCAAGCCGGGCTTGCCGCCGCCGGCAACGGGATCGCCGCGCAGTGGAGGCGGGGGCGGTGCTGGCTGCCCCGGCGGGGACTGCGCCACTACTTCTTCTCCTCTTCCTTGGGCTTGGGCGGCGGTGCACCGTTGCTCGCCGGGTCCACCTGCCAGGCCGACCCGTCCTTGAAGCGCTGCTCGTGCGTACCGAACATCGGCGTCAGGCCGTCGCGCTCGAGCGCGAATCTGTCCATGTTCTCCAGGAACGCCTCGGCGTCCTCGGGCTTGACCGGTCCGTAGTAGCGCCAGTTGACCTGGATCGCCGGTGCGTAATCGCACGCCGCCACGCACTCGGTCGGGCGCACCGTGTACTCGCCGTCCGCGGTCGTCGCGCCGCTGTGCCCGGCGTGGGGGTCGAGTCCGAGCTTGTGGCAGATCCGCTCGAGTGTCTGGCTCGCGCCGTTCACCCAGCAAGACGGGTTCTCGCACACCTCGATCAGCTTGCGCCCAATCGGTCGGCGGTTGAACATGACGTAGAAGCTGGCGACCGATTCGACGTCGGTCGGATCGAGCTCCAGCAGCTCGCCGATCTCGGCCAGCGTCTCGGTCGACAGCCAGCCCAGCTCGTCCTGCGCCATCCAGAGCGTCGGCATGAGCGCCGCGCGCTTGGTGGGGTAGCGTGGGAAGTAGTCATTGATCACGCGCTGCTTGAGCGCCTCGGAGAGTGGCATCAGCGGTCGATCTCTCCCAACACGATGTCGATGCTCCCGATACATGCGACGACATCGGCGACGAGCCCGTCGTTGATCATGTTTGGTAGGGCCTGCAGGTTGAACCACCCCGGCGCCCGGAACCGGACGCGATGCGGCTTGTTTGAGCCGTCGCTGAAGACGTACGTCGCCTGCTCGCCGCGCGGCGACTCGATCGCGGCGTAGGCCTCGCCCGCCGGTGGGACGGGACCCTCGCTGACCAGCTTGAAGTGATGGATCAGCGACTCCATGCTGCGGTGGATCTTCTCTCGCTTGGGGAAGATCACCCTGGGGTTATCGATCTTGACCGGCGCGCCCTTTGTCTCGCGCAGGCGCTTCGCGGCCTGGCTGACGATGCGCACACTCTCGCGCATCTCGCGCATGCGCACCATGTAGCGGGCGTAGACGTCGCCCTCGTTGGAGTACGGCACGTCGAAGTCATACGCGTCGTAGCCGGAGTAGGGGTAGACCTTCCGGATGTCAAACGGTACGCCCGAGCCACGCAGGCACGGCCCGGTCAGGCCGTACTTCAGCGCGTTCTCGCGCGACATGACGCCGACGCCCTGCGTGCGATCCAGAAAGATCGGGTTCTTGGTGAGCAACGTCTCGTAGTCGTCGATGCGGCGGGGCATGTCTTTCACGACACCCTCCACCATGTCGGCGACGTCGTCGGGCACGTCGGCCGCGAGGCCACCAATCCGGAAGTAGCTGGTCATCATGCGCACGCCTGACACGGTCTCGTAGATCGAGAGGATCTTCTCGCGCTCGCGCCAGCAGTACATGAAGACCGTCGTCGCGCCCAGGTCGAGCGCGTGGGTTCCCAGCCAGATCAGGTGCGAGGCGATGCGCGCCAGCTCGCAGAAGATGACGCGCACGATCTGCGCCCGCTCGGGGATCTCCTTCTCGACCCCGAACAGCTTCTCGCACGAGAGGATGTAGGACAGGTTGTTGCTCGGCGGGGAGAGGTAGTCGGTCCGGTCGGTCAGGACGATGGCCTGGTGGTAGTTCCGGGCCTCCATCGTCTTTTCGATGCCGGTGTGGAGGAAGCCTACGTCCGGCATGCAGTTGAGGACGGTCTCGCCGTCGAGCTCGATGAGCAACCGCAGCACCCCGTGCGTCGAGGGGTGCTGCGGCCCCATGTTCAGGATCATCGTCCCGGACTCGGTCCGGTGCTCGGAGAGCATCACCATGGCGCTACTCCCTGGTCCTCTGCGCCTCGGCAGCCTCGCTCACCACCGGTGGTGCGATGGCGCCGTACCCTGCGCTCGAGCTCGCCGGGCGGTCCAGCTCGCTGCCCGGCAAGGAGCTCGCCGGCCCACCTGCCGGTGGGCGGTAGAACTCGACCGGCTCCTCGCCCAGCGGGAAGTCCTTGCGCAGCGGATGCCCCTCCCAGTCGTTGGGCATCAGGATCCGCCGCAGGTCAGGGTGCCCGTCGAACGAAACGCCGAACATGTCATAGATCTCGCGCTCGGGCCAGTTCGCCGCCGGCCAGACGTCGACGATGCTGGGGAGCGCCGGCGTTTCGCCGCCGGTGGAGCATTTCAGGCGGACGCGCTCGTGGCGCTCAAGCGAGTGGAAGATGTACGTGACCTCGAACGGCGCCTCGCGGGCCGGCCAGTGCGTGCCGCACAGCTCGGCCAGGAAGTCGTAGCGCGGCGACGCCTCGTCGCGCAGCCAGAGGCACACCTGACGCAGCTGCTCCGGGGACACGGTCACCGTGGGGATGCCGTCGGCGAAGTTCCACTTGGGGATGGAGAGCGCCTCGCCGAATCGGTCGAGCAGCGTCTGGACGTACGGAGGGTGTTCGGGCTGGGGCGGCGGCGTGTCGACCTGAGGCGTCTGCCCCGGTACGGTCTGCGTGCCGGGAGTGCTCTGCCCTGGAGCGGCGCCCATCAGGCGCCCGCGAAGACCGGCGCACGCTCGTCCTTCTTGCCGAACTGCCGGTCGTTTTCGATCTTGGCTTGCAGCTTGATGATCCCGTCGATCACGCTCTCCGGACGCGGCGGGCAGCCGGGCACGTACACGTCGACCGGGACGATGCGATCGACGCCCTGGACGAGCGCGTAGTTGTTGTAGACACCCGAACACGACGCGCAGGCGCCCATCGAGAGCACCCACTTGGGCTCGGGCATCTGGTCGTATAGCTGCCGGAGCACAGGCGCCATCTTCTTGGAGAGCCTGCCGGCGACGATCATCAGGTCACTCTGGCGGGGTGAGGAGCGGAACACCTCGGCGCCGAAGCGCGCCAGGTCAAATTTGACCGCGCTCATCGCCATCATCTCGATCGCACAGCACGCCAGGCCAAACAGCATCGGCCAGATCGAGTTGGCGCGCGCCCAGCCTACGGCGCGGTTCACCGTGGTCATCACCACGCCCGAGTCGCCGGTGAACTGGCCGCCGTCGCGGACGGGTGTCGGTCGGAGCGCGTCCGGCTGCTCGGGCGCCGGCGCGAGCGTCATTCCCACGTGAGCGCCCCCTTCTTCCATATGTAGATGTACCCAAGCAGCAGGAACGCCATGAAGACCAGCATCTCCCCCAGCACGAACAACACATACCCCATCTCGTTCCCCGCGGCGTAGCCCGCCTCCTTGGCGTGGCGCAGGAAGACCGCCCACGGATAGAAGAAGATCACCTCGACGTCGAAGATGACGAAGAGCATGGCCGTGAGATAGAAGCGGATTGGGAAGCGGCGCCAGGCCATGCCGATGGGCGTCATGCCCGATTCGTACGGCGCCAGCTTTGCCGCAGTGGGCTTCTTCGTCCCCAGGAAGTTGGAGATGAGGATCACCCCACCGGCCACCAGCGTGGCGATCAGCAGCTGCACAAGAATGGGTACGTAGTCGAACAGCTGCACCCTCTTCTCTCCCTGTCCGACGCCGGTTTTGAGGCCGCGCCGGACTTTGTGCATGCTATCACAAAGTCCTCTTTCAAAGCCCCCATAGACTTCAGAGAAAGATGGCTCCGGTCTACCTCGATCACGCGGCGACGACGGCAGTGCGGCACGAGGTGGTCGGCGCCATGCTGCCGTACCTCCGCGAGCGCGCCGGGAACCCGTCTAGCGTGTACGCGTATGGTCGTGAGGCGCGCCGAGCGCTCGACGACGCGCGCGAGGAGATCGCCTCCCTGCTCGGTGCGCGCCCGCAGGAACTGGTGTTCACCGCGGGCGGGACCGAAGCCGACAACGCCGCGATCAAGGGGGTGGCGTTCGCTGCCCGGCAGCGCGGCGGCGGGAGCCACATCATCACGACGCAGATCGAGCACCACGCCGTGCTGCACACGTGCGAGTGGCTCGAGCAGTTCGGCTTCCACACGACCTACCTGCCGGTCGACCGCCATGGCTTGGTCGACCCGGCGGCGGTCGAGGCAGCGATCACCGACCAGACCGCGCTGATCACGGTGATGTACGCCAACAACGAGGTCGGCACGATCGAGCCCATCGACGAGATCGCGCGCATCGCCGCGGCGCGCAAGGTCCCGTTTCACACCGACGCTGTCCAGGCGGGCGGGCAGCTCGACCTGCACGTCCGGCGCCTGGGGATCGACCTGCTCTCCCTTTCGGCGCACAAGTTCTATGGACCCAAGGGCGTTGGTCTCCTGTACGTTCGCTCCGGAACGCGCTGGCAGCCCCAGCAGCAAGGAGGCGCGCAGGAGCGCAACCGGCGCGCCGGCACCGAGAACACCGCCGGCATCGTCGGTATGGCGGCGGCGCTGCGGCTGGCGTACGCCGACCTGGAGCGCTCGAACGCCCATCTGTCCTTTCTGCGAGACCGGCTGATTGCCGGCGTGCTGGAGCGCATCCCTGCCTCGGAGCTGACCGGACATCCGACCCGGCGTCTGCCGAACAGCGCCAGCTTCGTGTTCGAGCACGTCGAGGGGGAGAGCATCCTCCTCAGCCTGGACGTGAAGGAGATCTATGCCTCGAGCGGCTCGGCGTGCACCTCCGGAGCGCTCGAGCCATCGCATGTCATCACCGCGCTAGGGTATTCGCCCGAGGTGGCGCGCGGCTCACTCCGTCTCACCGTCGGGCGCGAGAACACGACGGAGGAGATCGACCGTGTGCTGACCGAGCTGCCGGCGGCGATCCGCGGGCTCCGCGCCATGTCCCCGGCTTTCGCCGCGGGCTAGGTCGGAGCCGGAACCGGGACGCCGCTGGCGATGGCCGTCGTGAAGTCCAACACCGACACGGTCGGCGCGGTCGATCGCACGTGCACCAACCACCCCGAACGAGAGACGCTCGTCTCGTGTGGGCGGTGCCTGCGCCCGTTCTGTACTGACTGCCTGGTTCACACCCCGGCTGGGTTGCGCTGCTACGAGTGCGCGGGCGTCAAGCGCAACTACGCTGCTCGGGCCGGCGCCGCGCGCTTCGCGCAGGCTTTCGGCGCGCTTCTTCTGGGCGCCGCGATCTCGAGCTTCGTCGGGTTCTTCAGCTTCTTCATCGCCGCCGCGGCGGGAGGCTACGCCGGCCAGCTTCTCTCGCCGACGGTGACGCGCCACACGCGTCCGTGGGTCTACATCCCGCTCGCGCTCGTTCTGTTCCTGGGAACGTGGATGGGATGGTCGATCGCCACCCTGGCGGGAGGGATGGCGGCGATGGCCGCGCGGGGGATCCACTGGGACCCGGTGAGCCTGGTGGCGGTGCCGATCGCCATGCTCTTCGCCCCCCGCCTCTGGATCTACTTCGCCATCACGGCTATCGCCGTCTTTCTGCGGGTCAGGTAGCGGCGCTGGTCCTTGGCTGGAGCGGGGCAGCGGGTCTTGCCGCGGGCATGGCCGGAGCCGCGGCCGGCCTGACCCTCAACGGCCGGACGCTCATGGACTGGGAGCCGGCCGCGATGGAGTTGTTTCTCGTGATCGGCCCGGTGCTCGGGCTGTGGCCGGTCGCAGCGCTGGCCCTCGTGGCGCACCGAACCGCCGCCGTGCGCCGCTGGACACCGGCCGGGCTTGCGGTCTGGCTCGTCGTCGCCCTTACGACCATGGTGTGGTTCGGCCTCGCGCCGCTCCTTCGCTGACGGCATGGAGGACGCGGTCGGCGGCGCGGGCGCCGCGCTCGCCGCGGCGCTGGAGGCGTTCTACGCGCTGGTTCCGCCGGCGTGGCTGCTTGCAACTCTGCTCGCGCTCGGCAACGTCTTCCTGTTCCGCGCCGTCGCTGGGCGGGAGGGGCACTCCGCGGCGTACTTCGTGCCGTGGGGCGTCCTCGGCTTCGCGCTCGGCAACCTGCTCGCGGTCTGGCTCGGGTCGCGCATCCCCACGTTCGGGGACGTCCACGTCGTCGAGGCGTCGGTCGGTGCGTGGCTCTTGTTGAGCGCCGCCAACCTGCGCCCGCCAGCGTGACCGCATTCGTGTGGTAGCGTGGGAGGAACGTCATGGCGATGCGCCAACTCCGCGACCTGCGCGACCTGCGCCCCATCCGACTGAAGGAGCCCGAGCCTAACCCTACCGAAGACGCTCTTGCGTTCATCGGCGGGTT
>DASTZM010000657.1:0-16213 GCA_035764305.1 Chloroflexota bacterium
GAGCTGCTCCGGGTCGAGTGCGAGGCGCGCTGCGACGTGCCTGGGCACGCGTGCGCCGGGATTGACGAGCGTTTCGAAGCTCTGCTCGACTCGGCCCCCGGCGACGAGCGTGAGGCCAATCCAGAGGATGCGCTGACGCTCCGAGCGTCCGCCGGTTGTCTCGACGTGGACGGCGACGACCGACTCGGGAGGCTCGAACCCATGTTCAAGCACCCAGGGAATCTACACGAGCGTCAGGCGCGCTCCCGCACGAACATGCTCAATAGCAGGCCGATCGCCGACACGAGTGCGGCGCCGATCAGCGCCCCGATGAATCCGCCGACGGCGATCCCCGGCACGAGCCACGCCGCGATTCCGAAGGTGATGGCGTTGATCACGAAGTGGAACAGCCCAAGCGTGAGGCACGTGATTGGGGCGGCGAGCAGCTCCAGAACGGGTCTGACGACAGCGTTGACGACCGCCAGGACGAGCGCGAAGATGGCCGCCGCGCCGAACCCCTGCACCGCGAACCGATCTGGGAAGAGTTGCTGCGCCGCCAGGATTGCGACGAACGGGACCGCGAAGCGGAGCAGCAGAGTGCGCATGGACCGATTATGACGCTACGACGCCAGCCGCAGCGGTGCGCCGTCGCTGTCCTCCGCGCGCGCCGGCTCGGGACGGCGCACGCGGAGCTCGACCTCGCCCATCTCGCGGCGGATGCGGGCCAGCAGGTCGGGTGTGCAGCCGACGCCGGTGCGCACGCGCAGCGCGGCGATCTCGCGTCCGTGCTGCGCCAGCCGTACGACGGCGACGTCTTGTCCGGCGTGGTCGTCTAGCAGCTCGCTCAGGCGGACGAGGCGACTCACGTCGCGGTCGGGCTGGGCGGTGCGCTCGAGCATGATCTCGAGCACGAGCGCGTCGTCACGGGGCGCAGGCACGTCTTCACTGCGCTCTTCGGTTGTGTCATCGGCGTCGGCCGGACCGTCGGCGTCGATCGAGTCGGTGGCGGTGTCCGCGGGTACGTTCGTCGGGTCGAGCGTCGTCTCGGCGGTGGCGACGACGGCGCGCGCTTCGGCGAGCACGCGCACGCCCTCGCCGAACGTCGCCGCCTCGTGCTCGACTCGATCGAGCGGATAGCCCATCTGCGCCTCCTCACCGTGTGTGTCTTCGATTGGCGCCAGGTCGTCGTCGGACGCTTCCAGCAGTTCGATCGTCTCGGCCAGGATTTTGGGGCGGTCGTCCGGTGTGTCGACCTTGCCGCGCACCAGGATCACGGCGTCTTCTTTGAGCAGCTCGCGCTGCGCCTGGAACGTCCGTGGGAACACCACCACCTCTGCCGTCCCGCTGACGTCTTCGAGCTCGAGCGCCGCCATCAGGTCGCCACGCTTGGTCGGAATGAGTCGCATGGACGAGATGAATCCGCCCACCGTCAGGGTCTGACCTACCAGCTCCTCACCCACCTCCGAGACGCGGCAGCTCACGCGCTGGGCGAGTGAGCGCTCGACCGACTTGAGCGGATGCTCGGAGATGTAGAGGCCAAGCATCTCGCGCTCCCAGGCGAGTCGCTGGCGGCGCTCGGCCGGCGGAACCGACGGGAGCGCGAACGTGGCGCCGCTCACGGCCGCGTCGCCGTCGTCGCCCAGCAGGTCGAACAGTGATGTCTGGCCGGCGAGTCGTGCGCGGGCGTCCTGCTGCGCCTGCGCCATTGCGGCGTCCAGACCGGCGAGCAGCGCCGCGCGCTCGCCCAGCGAGTCCGTCGCACCGGCCTTGACAAGGCTCTCGAGCGCGCGCTTGTTGAGCTGGCGCAGATCGACGCGCCGGCAGAAGTCCGCCAGGTCGACAAACGCGCCGTTTGCCTCACGGTCCTTGACCAGCGTCTCGATGGCGCTGTGGCCGACGTTCTTGATGCCCGCCAGACCGTAGAGGATCGCGGTCGCGCCGCCGTGCTCGACGAGCGAGAACTGGAGCCGGCTGCGATTGACGTCGGGCGGCAGCACCTCGACGCCGAGCCGGCGGCATTCGGCCACCGCCTCCGAGACCTTGGCCGCGTTGCCCGCTTCCGAGCAGAGCACCGCGGTCATGTACTCGGCCGGGTAGTTGGCCTTCAGGAAGGCGGTCTGGTAGGCGACGACGGCATACGCGGCGGCGTGGCCCTTGGGGAAGCCGTACCCGGCGAAGGGCTCGATGATGCCCCACAGCTGCTCGGCGAAGGCGCGGTCGTAGCCGCGCTCGAGCGTGCGCTTGAGGAAGATGCCCTTCTGCTCTTCCATGAGCGCCTGGTTCTTCTTCCCCATCGCTTTGCGCAGGACGTCAGCCTCGCCCCAGCTGAACCCGGCTATCTGTCGCACGATCTGAAGCACCTGGTCCTGATAGACACAGATGCCGTATGTCTCCTCCAGGATGGGACGCAGATCCTCGTGCAGGAAGGTGACGGGTGTCTGGCCATTCTTCGCCGCGGTGAACGCTGGGATGTAGTCCATCGGGCCCGGCCGGTAGAGCGCGACGATGGCCAGGAGGTCGTTGATCTGGTTCGGGCGCAGGCCTTTGAGGCACTTGCGCATCCCGCCGGACTCAAGCTGAAAGACCGCGGTTGTATCGCCAGCGGCGAGCATCTCGAACGTCTTACGCGGCTGCCCGGACGGGTCGTCGTAGTCCATGGGCAGGTGCTGCAGATCGATCTGGAGGTCCGGATGGCGCTCCTCGATGATGCGTCGTGCATGCTCCAGAATGGTCAGGTTGGCCAGGCCGAGGACGTCCATCTTGAGCATCCCCACCTTTTCGACGGTCCACCACGGCCACTGCGTGATGACGCCTTCCTCCCCTTTGGTGGCGCGCTGGATGGGGATATGCTCCTCCAGTGGGTCGCGCGACACCACCAGTCCGGCGGCGTGCGTCGAGGCGTTGCGCGCGATGCCTTCCATCGATTGAGCTAGGTCGAGCAGCTCGCCGATGCGGGGGTCCTGCTCGACCATCGCGCGCAGGTCGGCGGTGGCGCGCGCCTCGGTGATGGTCGAGCGCTCGGGGATCGCCTTCGCCACGCGATCGACCTCGCCGTAGGTCATGCCGAGCGCGCGCCCCACGTCTCGCACCGCGGCGCGCGCTGCCATCGTGCCGAAGGTGATGATCTGGGCTACGCGGTCCTGCCCGTACTTCTCGCGGACGTACTCGATCACCTCGTGCCGCCGATCGTCGGCGAAGTCCATATCGATGTCGGGCATGCCGATCCGCTCCTCGTGGAGGAAGCGCTCGAACATCAAGTTGAACTTCAGGGGATCGACGTCGCAGATGCCAAGCGCGTAGATGCAGATGGAGCCGGCGACTGAGCCGCGGGGCACGGCCAGGATGCCGCGCTCACGGGCGTGCCGCACGTAGTCGGCGACGATCAGGAAGTACAGTGGGTAGCCGGTGCGCTCGATGACCGACAGCTCGTATTGGTAGCGCTCGCGGATCGGCTCGGTGATCGTGCCGAAGCGGCGCGACAGGCCAGACTCGACCTCCTTGCGCAACCACGTCGACGGCGTTTCTCCGGGCGGTAGGGCGAATTCAGGCAGGCTCACGCGGCCGAAGTCGAGCTTCAGGTCAACCTGTTCGGCGATGGAGACGCTGTTGGCCAGCGCCTCCGGCAGCTCGGGAAAGGCGCGCGCCATCTCGTCGGGTGTGCGCAGGAAGAACTCCTGGGTCTCGAGCTTCATGCGGTTGGCCTGGTCGACCGTGCTGTTGGTCTGGATGCAGAGCAGCACGTCGTGCGCGCGGTGGTCCTCGGGTTTCACGTAGTGCGAGTCGTTCGTCGCGACGAGCGGGATGTCGAGCGAGCGGGCCAGCTGCACCAGCTCTCGGTTGAGGCGCTCCTGCTCGCCGAGGTGCTGGTTCTGCACCTCGATGAAGTACCCGTCCTTGCCGAAGACGTCACGGTGCCAGCCCGCCAGCTGGCGCGCCTGCTCGACCTGGCCATCCAGCAGGAGGCGGGACAGCTCGCCGGACATGCAGCCGGAGAGGCAGATCAGCCCTGCGGCGTGGGCGGCGATGAGGTCCTTATCGGCTCGGGGCTTGTAGTAGAAGCCGTCCAGATGGGCGCGTGAGACGATCTTGACCAGGTTCCGGTATCCCGTCTGGTCGCGGGCCAGGAGGGTGAGGTGGTAGTTCTTGTCGTCGATCTTCGGCTCGCGCTGCCCCATGGCGCGGGGGGCGACGTAGATCTCGCAGCCGATGATCGGCTTGATGCCGGCGGCCTTGGCTTCCGTGTAGAAGTCGATGGCGCCGTAGAGGGACCCATGGTCCGTCAGCGCCAGCGCCTTCATGCCGGTGCCGGCGGCGCGCTTGACCATGTCCGGGATGCGGGCGAGTCCGTCCAGCAACGAGAACTCGGAGTGGACGTGGAGGTGGACGAACTCTGTCATGACCCAGTGTGAATCGGCGCGAATCGGCGGAGCAAGCCACCAGATGGCGGCACGCGGCGGGTGCGGCCGCGCACGCCGCACGTGCTGTCTGACGGCGCGGCGGCCGCGGCGTTGCGCCGCACTCTGAGTCGGCCGGCGCTAGAATGGCCCTCCGCTCATGGAGATGCTGGGCAGCTTGCTCGTCGGCGTCATCCTCGTGACCATCGTGTTGTTCGTCGTGCCTCGCCTGATGGGCGGCAACACCATCCTGTGCACGCGTTGCGAGGGCACGGGGCAGGTCGATGAGCGCTGGCCGGACCCGTCCAAGCCGACGGGATTCCACACCGCGACCGGGACCTGCCCAAAGTGCAGGGGCAAGGGGCGCGTCAAGCCCCAATGACCGGTGATCTGCTCGCCGGATGACACGATGACGGACGCCTCGGGGGCGACCGAGGTGACCGGCGCCAACGGTCTCTCGCCCGCGCAGCCTCCGCACCGCCTGGGGATCGTCGTCGGGCGGCATCGGGCGGAGGCGACGGACCTGGCGCAGAAGACCGCGGACCTCGCCGAGCGCGCCGGCCTGGACGTGTGGACCGCCGAGCAGTGGGAAGACCCGCGTCTGGAACGTGAGCTGCCGGGGACCGACCTGGTGGTGTGCTTCGGCGGAGACGGGACACTCATCAGGGGAGTGAGGCTGACGGCGCCGCTGGGGATCCCCATCGCGGGGGTCAACTTCGGCAAGATGGGCTTTCTGACCGAGTTCCAGCCGGAGGAGATCTCGGTGGCGCTGCCCAAGCTCTTCGGCGGCGAGTACTGGGTGGAGGAGCGGCGCACGCTCACCGTCAGACATCGCCGAAACGGCAGCGTGCTGGGCGATCACCTGACGATCAACGAGGCGCTCGTAGGGCGCGGACGCGTCAACCGCGTGGTGCGCCTGCACACCTGGGTGGACGATCAGTACATGACGAGCTATGCCGCGGACGGGCTGCTGGTGGCGACGCCCACGGGCTCCACCGCGTCAAACCTGGCAGCGGGCGGACCGGTGCTGCCACCCGAGATGGAGGCCATGGTCCTGGTGCCGGTCATGCCATTTGTCTCGTTCCGTAACGCCCTGGTCCTGTCGACCGAGAGCCGCGTCGACGTGCAGGTCGACGTGACGCCCGCCCCGCCGCTGCACGAGGCCATTCTGTCGGTGGACGGGGGCATCACGGTGCCGGTCCAGGATGGCGACCGGCTGACGTTCACCGGCGGACCGGTGCGCTGCCTGTTTGCCCGCGTGCGTCCGCGGCACTACTTCCACGCTGTGATGTTGCAGAAGCTTCAACGCGGACCGATCCTGCCTCCTCTCCCGCCCGACACTCCCTCTCCCGCTACCACCTAATTACACTTTCTCCAGCGCATGCTGCTGGAGCTGTCGGTCCGGAATTTCGCGCTGTTGGAGGAGGTCTCGCTCGCCTTCGCCGATGGCCTGAACGTGCTCACAGGGGAGACCGGCGCCGGGAAGTCGATCATCATCGACGCCATCGGTACCGTGTTGGGCGGCCGTGCGTCGTCGGAGGTCGTGCGGACGGGCGCCGACCGGGCGGCGATCGAAGCGACGTTCCGCGTCCCGGAGGCCGGCGCGGACGCGCTGCGCGAGCTACTGCAACAGGCGGGGGTCGAGGCGCGAGCAGGAAACGAGCGCGTGACGCTGGCCCGTGAGGTCGCGCGCACGGGACGCAGCGTGGCGCGGATCAACGGGCATGCCGTCCCGGTCTCGACGCTGAGTCAGGTAGGCGGCGCGCTGGTCGACATCCACGGGCAGCACGAGCATCTCTCGCTCCTGCGGGCCGGCGCGCAGCGCGACCTGCTTGATCGGAACGGCGGATTGACCGAGCAGCGCGCCCAGGTCGCTCGCCTGGTGCGCGAGCTACGCCAGGTGCGTGCCGACCTGCGCGCGATGCAGCAGGACGAGCGCGAGATCGCGCGGCGCGTCGACCTGCTGTCGTTCCAGATCGAGGAGATTCAGAACGCGAAGGTCCAGCCTGGCGAGGAGGTCTCCCTCGGGCAAGAGCGGACGCGCCTGGCGAACGCGGGCCGCCTGGCCGAGCTGGCGGGCGCGGTGCACGAGGCGCTCGCGGGCGGTGGTGCGTCTGACGCCGCGCCTGCGACCGATCTGTTGGCCATGGCGGCGCGCAGCCTGGGCACCCTGCTGAAGATCGACGACTCGTTGGCCGACCAGGAGCGCCTGCTGGCCGAGGCCGCGGCGCAGGTCGAGGAGGTGGCGCACGCCGTGCGTGCGTACCAGGAGTCGATCGAGTTCAACCCCGAGCGGCTGAGCCAGGTCGAAGAGCGGGCTGACGTGCTCTCCACGCTGCGGCGGAAGTACGGCGAGACGCTCGAGGATGTCCTGGCCTTCGCCGAGCGCGCCGGGGCGGAGCTTGAGGGTCTCGTGAACCGCGAGCAGCGCACGGCGGAGCTGGAGGCGCGCGCGACCGCGCTCGAGCTGCAGATCGCCCGTGCTGCGGGCGCGCTCTCGGCGGCGCGCGCGAAGGCTGGCGAGCGACTGGCGGCGGCGGTGGCAGAGGAGATGGCCTCGCTCACGTTGAAGGGGGAGTTCCGCGTCGCGGTGGAGCAGGAAGAGAGCTCGGACGGGATCCCGGTGGAGGGAGCGCGCTTACGCTTCGACGACACGGGTTTCGACACGGTCGACTTCCGCTTCGCGGCGAACCCGGGCGAGCCGGCGCGATCGGTGGCCCGCACGGCTTCGGGTGGCGAGCTCTCGCGGATCCTGCTGGCGCTGAAGGTGGTGCTCACGGGTGCGGACCGGACGCCGACGCTGATCTTCGACGAAGTGGACGCTGGCATCGGCGGCAGGAACGGCCACGTGGTGGGACAGAAGCTGGCGGCGATCGCGCGCCAGCATCAGGTCCTGTGTGTGACTCATCTGCCGCAGATCGCGGCATTTGGCGACGCCCACTACTTCATCTCCAAGCACGTCACGGCCGGCCGCACCGCGACGCGCGTCACGCCGCTCGACGTGGAAGGGCGCACGCGCGAGCTGGCGCAGATGCTGGGAGCGGTATCAGACGCGACGATCCAGCAGGCGAACGAGATGGCTAGCGGCGCCGCGCGTTGGAAGCACCAGCGTGTAGTCTCTCCGCGCAAGAGGGCGCTCCGTCAGGAAGTGACTGTATGAAGGAATCGAGCATGAATAGATCGGCAACGTTGACCCGCCGCACCATCCTTGGCCGGACCAGCATGCTGGCGGGCGGTCTGGCGCTCGCCACGACCGGTGGGGCGCTCGCCGCATGCGGGCAGACTGCCGAGCCGATTGGCACGGCGACGAAGCCGCTGGAGATGGCGTTCATCCCGTCGGCCGATACGCAGAAGATCCTGGCGAGCGGCAAGCCGCTGGCGGACCTGCTCGAGAAGGAGACCGGCCTCAAGTTCAATACCACCGTGCCCACGTCGTACGCCCCGCTCGTCGAGGCGATGGGCGCGAACAAGGTGGACATCGGCTGGCTGGCGCCGTTCTCGTACGCCGTCGCGCGCAAGAAGTACGACGCCGAGGTGATCCTGGCGACGGTCCGCGCGGGGAGCAAGACCTACCCGTGGCAGGTCGTCGTCGCGGCGGACAGCGGCATCAAGACGATGGACGACCTGAAGGGCAAGAAGTTCGCGTTCGGCGATCCCCTCTCCACGTCGAGCTATCTCTTTCCGGCGGCGTACGTCAAGGAGAAGTACAACCTGGACCCGGACAAGTTTTTCAGCCAGGTGATCTTCGCCGGCGGACACGACAAGGTCGTGGTCGCGGTCTACAACAAGCAGGTGGACGGCGGTGCGACGTTCGGCCCGAACGTCGGCGCCCCCGAGTCCGACGGGCGGTCGCGTGCGCTGTCGACTCTGCCCGATGTGATGACGAAGGTGGTGCGCATCCTGGAGGCGGACAAGATCCCGAATGACACCGTGAGCGTCCGCAAAGGGCTGCCCAAGGAGATCGTCGAGAAGGTGCGTTCGGGCCTGCTCAAGATCTCCAAGAGCGATGCCGGGCTCAAGCTGCTGAAGGACCTGTACGCCATCGATGGACTCGACACCGCGTCGCCGACGGACTACGACCCACTAATCAAGAAGGCCGACCTGCTGAAGATCGACATCGAGGTTGCCGCGGGCATCAAGGCTGCTCCGACCGCGACGAAGGCGCCGTAGCCGGCGCCAGGCACGCGGGCGGCGCGACACATCCGTGCTCGAGGTCCATCACCTCACCAAGGTCTTCCCCAACGGCACCCGTGCGCTGAACGATCTCTCGGTCACTATCCCGGACGGTCAGTTCGTGGTGGTGATCGGGCTGTCGGGATCGGGGAAGTCGACCTTCCTGCGCTGCATCAACCGCCTGGTCGAGCCGACGAGCGGGACGGTGCTGCTGGACGGAGAAGACGTCACCGCGGCGGGCTCCGACCGGCTGCGTCAGATCCGCTCGCAGATCGGCATGATCTTCCAGCAGTTCAACCTGATCCGGCGAGAGAGCGTGCTGACGAATGTCCTCACCGGCGCGCTCGGCACGACGGGGCAGGCGGGGAGTCTGGTGGGCCGCTGGCCGAAGGACGAGGTGGAGCGCGCGATGGCCAACCTCGAGCGCGTGGGGATCGCCGACAAGGCGCGCCAGCGCGCCGACACGCTCTCCGGCGGGCAGCAGCAGCGCGTCGCCATCGCGCGCACGCTGATGCAGCGCCCTCGCCTGCTGCTCGCGGACGAGCCGGTGGCCAGCCTCGACCCCGCGACGTCACACTCGGTGATGCGCTACGTCGAGCAGATCAATAAGGAAGACGGAATCACCGTCATCTGCAATCTGCATTTTCTGAGTCTGGCGCGGCGCTACGCGCAGCGCGTGCTGGCGCTGCGCGGCGGAGAGCTGGTGGGCGACCTGGATCCACACGCGATCGACGAGGCGCGCTTCCGTGAGATCTACGGCGAAGACGCGGTGGAAGTGGAGGTGCGCTGACCGTGGCCCAGGCCGAAGCGCGGCCGCTGCGCAGACCGACGCCCCCGCCGAGCATCGAGCTTCCCAGCAGCGACGCGCGCCGCTGGCGGCTGATCGCGGTACTGGTGGCACTTCTGGCCGCACACGTGGTGGGCTGGCGCATCACGAACATCAACCTGCCCGCGCTGTTCTTTGGGCTGCCGAACATGCAGCACATCGTCGCCAGCCTCCTGCGCCCGGACGCATTCGAGCTGGCGAAGGACGTGGTGGTGGCCGAGGGACTCGTGACCGTAGTGGCGCCGGGGACGCCTTCGACGGGCAGCCGGCGCGTCGAGGAGCCCGGCGGCCCGGTCTTGGTGATCACGCCGCGCGACGTCGCGCCGGGACAGCCGCTGTACGTCCAGGGCACGGGCTGGCCGGCTGGTAAGGAGGCCGAGGCGTTTCTGGTGCGTTCTGCCGGGGCGCGCCCAAACTCGGCCGGCAAGTTCAAAGTCGAGCCCGACGGCACGATCAACTACGCGTTCGTCGTGCCCGAGTGGGCGCCCAACACGTACGGCATCACGGTCTCGGTGACGACGCCGGCGTTTGGGATCACGCCGACGCAGACGCTGACGCTCTGCCTGCGGCTGATGGTCGAGACGCTCTTCCTGGCGCTGATGGGCACCAGCCTGGCGCTGATCTTCACGCTCCCACTCAGCTTCCTCGGGGCACGCAACCTGATGGGGGGGTCGCGGCTGGGACGCGCGGTGTACTACGCGACGCGCGTGGCGTTCAACCTGCTGCGGTCGATCGAGGTGGTGATCGTGGTGACGATCATGGCGGTCGTGGTGGGGATCGGCTCGTTCGCCGGCGTGCTGGCGATCGTCGTGCACTCGATCGGCGCGCTGGGCAAGCTCTACTCGGAGGCGATCGAGTCGATCGATCCCGGGCCGATCGAGGCCATCGCGGCGACGGGGGCGCGACCGCTGCAAGTAGTGCGCTACGCCGTGATCCCGCAGGTGGTGCCGCTGTTCTTGTCGTTCACGCTGTACCGCCTGGACATCAACGTGCGCATGTCGACCATCGTGGGGTTGGTGGGTGGGGGCGGGATCGGATTCATCCTGACGCAGTACATCAACCTGCTGCAGTGGAACCAGGCGGGCACGGCGATCTGGTTGATCGCGATCGTGGTGACCGCGATCGACTACCTCAGCGCGTGGCTGCGCGAGAAGCTCGTCTAGGCCGCCTGGGCGTCAGCTCAGCTCGACGGCCTTCCCGCTTCGGGCGGAGCGGTAGGCGGCGTCGATGACTTTGGCGACCTCGAGCGCGTCGCGCGCCGGGGTGTAGGGCTGGCGCCCCGCAAGCACGGCGTCCACGAACTGCTGTGAGACGTCGCCGAAGCCGCGCGTGTCGCCGTCCTCGACGTTGAGCACCTTCTCCTCCACCGCGGCGCGCTCGTTGACCTCGCCGGAGCGGATGTACGTCAGGGGCGCGAAGCGCAGCCCGGCCTTCGTACCGAACACGAGGCGGTTGTTGACGCCGGAGACATTCGACGACCATGTGATCTCGAGCACGCCGGAGGCGCCGTTCTCGCACGTGAACATGACGACGGCGTGGTCCTCCACGTCCTGCTCGAGCGGCGCTGGGGCAGGCGCGCCGATCCCCATTTTGGTGGCGCACAGCACCGTCTTCACCGTGGGGTTGCCGAGCCACCAGAGGAGCACGTCCAGCTCATAGACGCCGATGTCGATCAGCGCGCCACCTCCCGCGCGCTCGGAGTCGAGGAACCAGTGCGTGTCCTTCAGGATGTCGATGCCCGGACGGCCTCGCAGGCGGAACTGGCTCGAGCGGACGTGATACACGTCGCCCAGCGCGCCCGACTGCTGTAGCTCGTGCGCCTTACGCGCCGCTGCGCCGGAGCGGAGTCGCGCGGAGCAGACCGCGAGATACTTCCTGGTCTTCTCCGACACCTGCACCATGCGCTCGGCTTCGCTCGGCTTGAGCGCGAACGGCTTCTCGCACAGGACGTGCTTCCCGGCCTCGAGCGCCGCGATGGTCGGCTCCATGTGCGCGAACGGCGGCGTGGACACGATCACCGCGTCCACGTCCTTGTTCTCCAGAATCTGATCCAGGCTGGTCGCGACCGTCGGGATGCTCCACTGTTGGGAGAAGGACTGCGCGCGCTCGCCAATCACGTCGTGCACCATGAGCACGTTTGCGGGCTTGTGCTGGGACAGCGAGCGCATGTGGCTGCCCGCGATGTGTCCCGTCCCGATGATGGCGAGTCCGAGTCTGTCTGGCATGTTCCTCTTCTTCTCTGCCTTCTTCTCTGGCGGCACATTCTAAACTGAGATCGTGGCGGTCGACGTCGTTCCGTACGACCCCGACTGGCTCCCGTCCGTCGCGAGCCTGGCGCGCGTGCACGCGCGCCTGTGTGCCCCCCACCTGGTCCCGAGCGACGAGGAGGTCGCGGCCGGCCTCGAGCGCCACGCGTTCTGGCGGTTCTACACGCCCAGCCTCGAGTCGGCGCAGACGCTGCTCGCCGTGGAGGACGGGGAGCTGCTCGCAGCGGCGCAGACGGGCTTCGTCGGCTACGGCTGGGGCTACGGCGCCGCGCCAGGAGACGGACCCGACTGGCTGCACGAGGTGCACTGCTCGGTCTTCTGGCTGTTTGCCTGGCCCGGCGTGGCGGCCTCGAGCGCGGCGGCGGGGCATCTGGCAGCGGCGATCGTGAGCTGGGCCAGGCAGGAGGGCCTTCCGGGTGTCGAGGCCTTCCGCGGCGGGCCGGGCTTCATGCGCTTCGGCACGCAGCTTTCGTCGCGCTGGCCCCATCTGTGGGCGCCGCTGCGCGCCGCGGGATTCAGGCAGCCGCGCGACCTGCTGGTGTTCGGCGGGCGCACCCAGGCCGAGGCGCTGCCGCCGGCCGACGCGCCTGAGGGACTAACGTTTCGAGCCCGCGCCGAGCGCGTCGAGGCATGGCTGGATGACACGCCGGTGGGGGTCTGCTCGGCACACGCGCTGACACGATTCACGACGGGCGACCCGCGGGGGAAGGAGTGGGCCGCCATCCGGCGTCTGGCGGTGGAGCCCGCGGTACGCCGCCGCGGCGTGGGGACGGCACTGCTCTCGGAACAGCTGCGCCGGCTAAGCGCGCGGGGCGTGAAGCGCTACCTGCTCCACATCCCCGACGACCAGGACGAGCAGGCCGCGCTCGCGCTGTACGCGAAGTTCGGCAGGCTGATCGACCGCCAGCAGGTCCTCCGGATCAGCTTCTGAGACGAGCGAAGGCCCGCTGCGAATGCAGCGGGCCATCAGGTGGTGGAGATGGGGGCGAGTCGAACGCCCCGTCCAGAACAGGTCAAGTAGTCGTGCCTACGAGCGTAGCCGGTTCGTTTGTCTCGCGTCCTTGGCCCGTTCCGGCAACATTCCGTGGACGCCAGCTCCTGGTCTTAGCCGATGCGCCGGAGCAACGCACCAGAGCGCCCCGACATTGTTGCGCCCAGTCCCTCGCCCATCGGGGTGAGGCTCAGGTGGACGGCTGCCTAATTACTTAGGCCGCGACTGCGTAACGAGTTTCGCCAGTTACTGGCTTGTCCGTTGTTTTACGAGAAGGCTACGGACACCTCGGCGCGCCACTTCTACTCTCACTGCCCTGTCGAAGCCCGTCATCCCCTCAGAGTCGAGAACGGCTTCTCAGCAGTCGTATTCAACTGTTAATCGTGCCCGCGGAGCTGACGCGCCATCTCACGCTTCGACTCGCGCTCGGCGATTGCCTGGCGCTTGTCGTAGTGCCGCCGGCCCCGCGCCAGGCCGACTTCGACCTTGGCGCGGCCGTTCTTCAGATATAAGTGTAGCGGAATCACCGTGTAACCGGAAGCCTGAGTCTTCATGCCCAGCTGGCGGAGCTCCTGCTTGTGAAGCAGCAGCTTGCGGGGCCGCGAGGGCTCGTGATTCAGGTAGGTTCCATGCTCGTAGGGCGCGATGTGCACCCCCTCGAGCCAGGCCTCGCCGTCCTTGACGCGTACGAAACCCTCGCGCAGACTGACTCGCCCGCTGGTGCGAATGGACTTGATCTCGCTCCCCGTCAGAGCGATCCCGGCCTCGAAGCGATCCTCTACCGCGTAGTCGTGCAGCGCCTCCCGGTTCCGGGAAACGGACGTGTTGTCCTTGTCTCGGGACGACTCGGCCGGCCGGCCGGCCTTCCTAGGCACCCGCGGCGACGGCGACCTCGGCCTGCTGCAGGCCCTCCGGGTAGGCCTGCTTCTCCGGGACCATCGCGCCCAGCATTCGCTCCAGCGCCATGGTGTGGCAGCAGATTCCCCACCCGGCGAAGAAGTGGCACGTGCAGTCCCACTTTCCCTTGTCGTACGTGACCTCGTGGTCGCCGTTCTCACCGCGGAACTGGACCTTCAGCGCCTCGAAGCGCACGCGCTCTGGCTCCTGCGCGTACTGCTTCGCCTTCTGCACTTTGCCGATCAAACTAGACTGCACCGCGTTTGCTCCTTACACGAAAACAAAAAGACACGGGCTCAGGCGTCCGTGTCTCGGGCTCCGTTCGGTTTCTGGCCGCGCCGGATCAATGTTCCCTCCGATCCGGCGCCAGCGTGTGCATTGGAATGGCTCAAGCCGAGTATAGTCCCGCCATTCCGGAGAGTCAAAAAACAGCATGCCCAAACAGAGCATCCGCACCGACAACGCCCCCAAGCCGGTTGGCCCGTACTCCCAGGCGATCCGGACCGGCAATCTCCTCTTCGTCTCGGGGCAGGGCGCGCTCGATCCCAAGACCGGGCAGCCCGTGCGCGACAGCGTCGAGGTGGAGGCGCGCCAGGTGATGGAGAACTTGAAGGCCATCCTGGAGGCAGCCGGCTCATCTCTCGACCGTGTAGTCAAGAGCACGTGCTACGTCACCGACCTGGCCGACTTCCAGACCTTCAACAAGGTCTACGGCGAGTACTTCACGTCCGATCCGCCGGCCCGCACCACGATCCAGGCAGCGCGCCTGCCGCTCGACTTCCGCGTGGAGGTCGACGTGATCGCAACGGTCGACTAGACGCCGACCGTCGGCGCTAGGCCTTCTTCAGGAAAGGAAGGCCGGTCCGCTCGTTCTCTTCGATTTTGTACCCGGCGGGGACCGCGTTCAGCGTCTCTCCCGGCTTCTCCGCCTTGGAGAAGAAGAAGATCTGCTGCTTCCTGCCATTCTGGAGCGTGACCTCCTTGCCGTGCAGGAAGTAGGTCTGCCCCTTCTTGTTGCGGTGCTGGTACGCCATGGCGGCGGCCAGTATAACCCCTTCATGGCCGGTTCACCTCCGGTGTTTTGCGCCCGCTGCAAGATCGGAACGCTCGACGCGGACGGCCTCTGCGTCCTGTGCGGCACTCCCGGCGTCCCACCCTCTCCCGCGCGCCGCGCGCTCGCCAGCGCGCTTTCGGCGGCGACCAGTGTGCCCGCCTTCGCGCTCGTCGCGTGCGCGCTCCTGCTCGCGGCGATCGTTGTGGTGGGTCGTTACTCCGCGCCGTCGCCGTCGTTCGCCAGCCGGCTGGCCCTCCTCAATCCACTCACCGTCCCGCTCGCGGCCCGGTCGACTCCGCACGGCACGCTCGTCGCCGTAGTTGGGCCGCTGATCGGCCAGGCGATCATCGTCTTCGTCATCCTTCTGATCGTGTTCTGGCTGACGCGTCGGCGCAGAGGAGCTCGTCCGGGAGCGGCCGAAACTACTTGACGAAGCGGCCCGGAGCCGTTTACGCTGGCGCCATCCCCATGTTGACCGGACCTTCTGTCTTGCCGCCCTCGGGTGCCGCGCTTTCGGAGACGCTGACCGTCAAGGGGGACCTCCCCCTGGATCGCCCCATCGACACCGGACAGCGGCTGCTGATCATCAGCAACGACCAGTCCTGGCTGACCCACGGATTCCATCGCTACCCGGCAAAGTTCTTCCCGGAGCTGCCCCGCTGGGCCATCCGCAAGTACTCGTCCGAGTGGGAGACGGTGCTCGATCCCATGGCGGGGAGCGGCACCGTGAACCTTGAGTCGCTGCTGAACCAGCGCCACTCGATCGCGATCGATGTCGATCCGTTCGCGCGCCTCCTGGCCAAGGTCAAGACCACCGCCCTCGACGCGGATGTGCTCGAGCGCGCCTACGACACCATCGCCGCAAGTCTGGACAGCTTCGCCAAGGGCGGTGCGCCGGCGCGCAGGGCGGCGCTGGAGGCCGTGCCCGAGTTCCCGTACCGGGAAACCTGGTTCCAGCCCTTCATCCTGGAAGAGATTGGCGCGGTCCGCCATGCCATTCAGCGCGTGCAGCGCTCCCTGCCCCGCACGCTGGTGGGTACCGGCGGTGCCGAGACGCAGGATTACGTCGACTTCTTCCGCATCTGCCTGTCGTCGATCGTGCGCGACGTCTCCAATGCTGACAACAACTGCACGCGCACAGTGGTGCGCAAGCGACTGAACAAGCGCATCGTGCCGGGCATGGCGCTGCGCCTGTTCGGGCGTGTCGCCGGGGTGAACATCCAGCGCATGCGCGCTTTCTCAGAGCTGCGTCCGCGACATGTGCGCGTCACGATCCCACCCAAAGGCGACGCCCGCCGCCTACCGGTAGGGGACGCGTCCGTCGACGTGGCGGTTACATCGCCGCCGTACATCAACGCGGTCGACTACCCGCGCACCCACCAGCTGGAGATGTACCTGCTCGACCTGACGCCGCCCGGCCAGCCGCTGGCCGAGGCGAAGCGCGCCCACATTGGCACCGAGGTGGTGCGCGCGGCCGACTATAAGGAGCTCCACCGCTACGGCCTGCCCGAGCTGGATTCCCAGGTCGAGCGGTTCTACGCCATCGACAAGCGCCGCGCGTACATCGTGCACCGCTACTTCGTCGACATGGAGACCAACTTCCGCGAAGTGCGCCGCGCCCTCAAGCCCGGA
>DASTZM010000658.1:0-2159 GCA_035764305.1 Chloroflexota bacterium
AGACGCGCACCGTCCCGCTCGTCACCCGCCTGCGCCTCGGCTTCGGCGAAGCCGCCACCATCCTCTTCCTGGTCGACGCCCTCTTCGCCGCCTTCGTCTGGGTCCAGTTCGCCTACCTGTTTAGTGGCCACGGCGCCCAGACGATGCACTTCGAGGACTACCGCGTCTACGCCCGCCGCGGCTTCGGAGAGCTGCTCGCCGTCTCGGTCATGACGCTCCTCCTCATCGTCAGCACGCGCTCCCTCGCCTGGCGTCCCGAGTGGTCCTCCCGCGTCAACCGCGCCGCGCGCCGCCAGAAGGTCGCGCTGAACGTACTCGCCACCGCCATGATCGGGCTCACGCTCGTCATGCTGGTCTCCGCCTTCCAGCGCATGCTCCAATGGGAGCAGGTCGACTTTTACATCAACACCGGCACGCGCCTCTACGTGCGCTGGTTCATCGTCTGGCTCGCCGTCGCCTTCGCGTGGCTCGCCGGCACGCTCTGGCTGCGTCCCGATCGCTTCGCCATCGGCGGCTTCGTCTCGCTCCTGTGCTTGCTCGTGACCGTGAACCTCCAGGATCCGGACGCCGACGTCGCGCGCTACAACCTCGCCCGCAAAGACGAGCTCTCCACGCGCTATCTCTTCCTGCTCTCCGAAGACGCCGTCCCCGTCCTCGCCGGCGCCCTCGCCTCACCCGAGCAGGCCGCGTCACTCCCGCCCAACGTCCGCCGCGACGTCGTGAAGTACCTCGCCAGCCGGCTGGATCACGAGCCCGCCGCGCCGTCCTGGAGCAGCTGGCCCTCCTTCCACCTCGCCCGCTGGCGCGCCCACACCGCACTCGCCTTACTCAGAGCGCAAGGCCACATCTAGCGCGGGCAGGTAGCATGCGCCGCTAGCGGCCATGCCTCCTTCACAGTCATCCGTCCCCGCTGAGGTCTGGCTGCGCGCCGCCGGCGCCCCGGAGAGCGAAGCCGCCTTCACCCCCTCCGACGGCTTCAACTGCAGCGCCTTCCGAGTCCGTCTCCCCGGCGCCCGGGATGGCCAACGGATGCACGCCCTGGCCGAGGCGCCCAACTGGGACACGCTTCGCGCCCGCCCCTCCTTCTACGGCAACCCCCTCCTCTTCCCCTTCGCCTACGGCATCAAGGACGGCATGCTCCGCTACGGCGGCCGGGATCGCCAACTTACCCCCACCCGCTGGGGGCGCGTCGCCCACGGCCTGGTGCGCGACCATGCCTGGACCGTCGAGCGCCAGTGGGAAGACCATCACGGTGCGCACCTCCTCGCCGCCATTACCACCGCCAGCGATCCCGATGCCCTGGCCGCGTTCCCTTTCCCGTTCCGCCTCGCCATCACCTACGTCCTCACACCGGGCCAGTTGACTCTCCGCGCCGAGGCGCGCAACCTCGGCGACTCGCCCATGCCCTTCGGCTTCGGCATCCATCCCTACCTGCCGCTCCCGCTCGGAAGCACGGGACAGCCGTCTCCGGAGTCAGGTCCGTTGGACGAGATCGTCACCAGCGACGCCACTCACGCCAACGTCGAGGGGCCCGGCGCCAGCGGCACGCCGCGCTCCGACCTTCCGCCCGTCGCCGGCGCATTCGACCTGCGCCGGGGCCAGCCCGCCGCCGCACTCTTCGACGCCCAGCTCGCCCACCGCGACCGCCCTGGGCTCTACATCACGTACGGTAAGACCCCGGGCCCCACCGGCCTCTTCTGGTCGCTCTCCAGCCCCCGCCTCGGCGCCGCCGTCGAGATCGAGACCAGCCCCGAGCTGTGGGCCATGGTCCTCTTCGCCCCACCGGGCAAAGAAGTCATCTCGCCCGTGATCGGCACCTGCCTCCCAGGCTTTCTGGACCACACCAACGATCCCAGGCGATCCGCCGACCTCGGCCTGCTCGACCTTGAGCCCGGCCAGGACTGGAGCTGCACCGCCACCTTCCGCGTCCGCCCCCTGTCCGGCTGACGATGCCCACGATCACCCACCTCTACGCCGTCCACCCACCCGGCGGACCCGGTGACTGGCGCACCTCGCTCGGCCAGATTCTCGTCGCCGTCGAGACCGGCGACGGCGTGCGCGGCATCGGCGTGGGCGGCGGCGGACCCGCCGGCATCTACGTCGTCCACACCATCCTTCGACCGCTTCTCGTCGGCCGGCCGCTCGACAGCATCGCGGAC
>DASTZM010000659.1:0-2460 GCA_035764305.1 Chloroflexota bacterium
GCTCCATCGTCGCCCGTAGTGCCCGAACCACGTCGCCCACTGCGCGCTCTTCGTTGAGCGCCGGGATGACGACGCTGAATCCGCGCTCTAGCGGGCGAGGCTCACTCGCGGCCGAAGCTCCCAGGACCGCGATGAGGTCGCTGGCGCGGGTGGGGTCCATCGGCGCATCCAATCGTGCCATAGGTAGAAGGTCAGCAGTCCCCACACCTGCAACGAGTACTCCTCCCGCCCCGTAGCGAGGCGCCCAACCAGGCGCTCCGCAGACCCCGGCTCAAAATACGGGAGCGGCTCCCTGACGACCGTCTCCTGGAGCAGATCGCGAAGCGGACCGGTCATCCAGTGGCGCACCGGCGCGTTGAACCCGCGCTTCTTTCGGTCCAGGATCCGGTCCGGCAACAGCCCCCGCATTGCGTCCTTCAGGATCGCCTTCTTTGTCGTCCCGCGCAGCAGCCAGCGGTCGGGCAGCCGCAGCGCTAGCTCCACCAGCCGGTGATCGAGGAACGGCGCCCTCACCTCGAGCGAGTGCGCCATGCTCATCCGGTCCGCCTTTACCAGGATGTCGTTTGGCAGCCAGGTGCGCAGGTCGCAGTACATGAACCGCCGAACGCCGGAAAACTCGTCGAGGGACGGACACAGCGCCAGCGCGTCGTCGAACGGGTCGTGGTGGCGCGCCACATCGCGCGCGTCTCCGGCCAGCAGCTCCCGGCGCTCGTCCACACCGGCGATCTGCCGCCACGCCAGGTGTGCGCGGTCGGGCGCCAGCTCAGCGCCGGCAACGAACCGCCGCAGCTGCTCGTCCAACCCAACCTTTTGGCCGGAGCCCGGCAGCGCGCGCACCAGCGGCCCCACTACCCCGGTCCGTACTGGCCGCGGCAGCAGTCGATAGAGCGGCAGCGCCCTGTCTGCCAGATAGGTCTCGTACCCCGCCAGCGCCTCGTCCCCGCCGTCGCCCGAAAGGGCCACCGTCATGCCGCGCCGGGTCGCTTCGCACAGGTAGTACATCGGGATCGCCGAGCTGTCCCCATGCGGCTCGTCCAGCGCGGCGACGATGCGCGGCAGTTCGTCCGCGAGCGTGCGCTCCGCGTCGGGTACGCGTGCCTCCTCGTGCCGCGTGCCGATGTGACGTGCCGCTAGCGCCGCGAAGTCCTGCTCGCCCCATCCCGACTGCTCGAACGCCAGGCAGAACGTCCGCACGGGCTCGCCCATGTGGCGCTGCATCAGCGCCACGACGCTGCTCGAGTCGATTCCGCCCGACAGGAAGGCGCCGAGCGGCACGTCCGAGAGCAGACGCTTGCGCACCGCGTCCTCGAGCAGCGCGCGGAACTCCTCCAGCGGGTCAGCCGGTGGGTCGGCCACGTGGGGCTCCCAATACGCGCTCTCCCGCGCGCGGCCGTCCTCGTACGCCAGCCGGTGGCCGGGGAGCACCTGACGCACGCCGCGCAGCATCGTCCTCGGCGCCAACGTGTAGTTCAGCGCCAGGTAGGTGTCGAGCGACTCGAGGTCAACCTCGCGCGGCGTCGCCGGATGACACAGCAGCGCCTTCAGCTCGGAGCCGAACAGCAGTCCCCCCGCCGCCTCCGTGTAAAACAGCGGCTTCTTCCCCAAACGGTCACGCACCAGCAGCGCGCGTCGCCGGCGCGTGTCCCAGATGCAGAAGGCGAACATGCCCTCCAGCGCCGTGGCGCAGTCGTCGCCCAAGTCCTCGTAGAGATGGAGGATCGCCTCGGTGTCGGAGTTGGTCAGGAAGCGGTGGCCCCGCGCCTCGAGCTGCGGGCGCAGCGCCGGGTAGTTGTAGATCTCGCCGTTGAAGACGATCCACAGCGTCCCGTCCTCGTTGGACATCGGCTGCTGGCCGCCCGCCAGGTCGATGATCGCCAGGCGCTGCATGCCGATCGCCGCGTGTTCGTCCTGGAACGAGCCGTCCTCGTCCGGACCGCGGTGATAGATGGCGCGCTTCATCTGCTCCAGCAGCCGCGCCACGTCGGCGCGCGCGCCTCGGTAGTCGATCCAGCCCGCGATGCCGCACATCGCGGCGCTAGCCGGGAAGTGCCGTCAGCAGCGCCTCCACCACGCGGTCCTGCTGCGCGTCGGACATGAGCGGGAAGATCGGCAGCGAGAGCGCCTCGTCCGCCAGGCGCTCGGCCTCCGGGAACGCGCCGCGCCGCAGCGCCAGGTGCGCTAGCGCGGGCTGCAGGTGGAGCGGCACCGGGTAGTGCACCCCCACCTCCACGCCCGCTGCCTTGACCCGCTCCAGGATCGCGTCGCGCTGGCCATCGCCCACGCGCACGACGTACAGGTGGTACACCGCGGCCGCGTCGGACGCCCGCAACACGCGGCGGAGGCGCCCTGCACGCTCCGCGCCCGCCAGCAGCGCGTCGTAGCGCCGCGCGAGCCGCGTGCGCGCCGCGTTCCAGTCCTCTAGGTGGCGCAGCTTGGCCGAGAGAATCGCGGCCTGCAGGC
>DASTZM010000660.1:0-8163 GCA_035764305.1 Chloroflexota bacterium
CGGCATCCGCATGTTCAAGGAGGAGCTCCGCTCCAAGGAGAGCCTCACCCGCGTGCGCCGCGCCTACTTCGCGCTCGTCACCTGGATCGATCGCAAGGTCGGCGAGCTGATCGACACACTCAAGGAGCACGACCTCTGGGACGACACCGTCGTCATGTTCACCAGCGACCACGGCGACATGCTGTGCGAGAAGTCGATGGTCCAGAAGCGCATCTTCTACGACTACTCCGCGCGCGTGCCGCTCATCATGCGCTTCCCCAACGACCAGTACGCCGGCACCGTCGTCAAGGAGCCCGTCAACCTGATCGACTTGCTCCCCACCTGGCTCGACCTGGCCGGAGTCCCCAACGAGACGCGTCTCCCCATGGACGGCCAGAGCCTGCTCCCGCTGCTCGACGGCACCGACACTGCGCCGCGCACCACCTTCTCCGAGATGCACGTCGAGGACAACCCCGTCCCGTGCTTCATGGTCCGTCGCGGCAAACACAAGCTGATCTACCTCCACGGCGTCGGCGCCCAGCTGTTCGACCTGGAGGCCGATCCCGACGAGTGGGACAACCTCTCCGGGAAGCCGGATCACAAGGCCACCGAGGACGAGCTGCGCCAAGCCATCCTGGACCGCTTCGACGTCGAGACGATCGAGCGCGACATCGTGCGCAGCATCAAGTCCCGCCGCTTGATCCGCGAGACCATGCGCCGCAACCACACGCTCTGGGACTACGAGCCGCGCTTCGATCCCAACAAGGACGCCATGCAGCAGTACCTGCCCGAGCGTCCCGCCGCGCAGCGAGGCTAGACGAACTTCACGATGTGCGTCGCGGCGGCGACGGTCTCGCCCTGCTGGTTCGTGACGGTGACTTCGGCAAACGCCTTATGCTCGGGCGCGTCGATCCGCGCGATGCGGTGCTCCACCTTCAGGCGGTCGCCAAAACGGACGGGCTTGATAAAGCGGACGCGGTCGTAGCCGTAGGAGACCGCTGGTTGCGCCGTGCGGCCGCGCAGCCACCGCTCCCAGTACTGCGTGAACGCGGCCGACATGTAAGCCACCAGGAGCGCGCCATGAGCGATGCGTTCGCCGAAGCGCGTCGCCGAGGCGTACGCCGCGTCGGTGTGTTGCGGGTGATGGTCGCCCGAGAGCGAGGCGAACTCGAACACGTCGCCCAACAGCACTGCCGTCTCGTAGACCGCCGACTGTCCGACCTCGACCGCGTCGATCCCCCGCGCAATCACCGTAGCGCGCCCCTAGCTGGCCGAGCCCGTCAGCTCGCGCCGCACGATGCGCGTCCCCTCTACCAGGCGCTGCAGCTTCTGGAACGTCAGCCAGCGCGGCAGCTGGAAGAACCCACAGTCCGGCAGCACCGTCAGCTTCTCGGGCGGCACGTGCTTCAGCACCTCGCGGATCCGCTCGGCCACCTCCTCCGCCGGCTCCACCCAGAAAGACTTCACGTCGACCAGCCCCGCCCCCACGTCCTTCGCCGCCGCCACGTCGCGCAGCAGCTCCACCTCCACCATCTCGCGGTTGGCGAACTCCAGCACCAGCTCGTCGCAATCCGCGTCGAGCAGACCGGGGAACATCCAGCCGTAGCGCCGCTTTCCGCGCGGCCGGCTTGACAGATTCCCGAAGCACACGTGCAGCCCCAGGCGCACCCCCCGCTCGCGCACCCCGCGCACCGCCGTGTTGTACAGCGAGACCCACTCTTCGGTCTCCCCCGGGATGATCGAGTAGGACGGCTCGTCGAGCTGGATGCACGTCACCCCCGCGTCGGCCAGCGCGTGCAGCTCTCGGTTGACGACCGTCGCCACGTCGTGCGCCAGCGCCACGCGGTCGCCGTTGTAGGCGTCGCCCGAGCGCACCTGCATGTGGATCGTCAGCGTCAGCGGACCGGGGCACGTCATCTTGATCGCGCGGTCGGTCTGGTGCCGCAGGTACTCCCACTCGTCGACGATCCCCAGCCCCTTCGGCGAAGTGACCTTCTCGACCACCCGGTAGCGCGGCGGCGAGTCGTAGCCGTAGATCCCCTGCGTGCGCAGCGGCGGCAGTGGCTCCAGCCCGGTGAACGAGTCGTAGAAGCCCTGCACGAAGTACCAGCGCCGCATCTCGCCGTCGGTGATCACGTCGATCCCCGCGCGTTCCTGGTCGCGGATCGCCATGTTGACCGCGTCGTCGAACGTCTCGCGCACGTCGGTCTGGCCGTACTTCCCCTCCCGGATGGCGTCCACCGCCGTCCACAGCCAGGAGGGCAGCGCGTAGGAGCCCACGACCGAGGTCGGCAGCAGCTCGGGGCCTGGCCGCTTCGCGGTCCTTGCCATCCCGGCGTCGCCCCTCACCACGCTCCGACTTCCTCTCTGTACCGGTAGTTCATCTCGCACATGCTCAGTAGCTGAGACTCTACGCCGCGCGACGCCGCCCTGACCCGGGGCGCGGCCCCGGCGTGGTCGGGCGCCACCAGCACTTCGGGCGCGGCGAGCGCATCCACCAGTCCCTCCAGCCCCCTCCCGTTCACCACATGCGCCTCAAAGCCCACCACCGAGCCGCGCTCGATCTTCATCACCAGCGCTCGTTCGTCCCCCAGCCAGACCACTTCCTGGTCGTGCTCGACGTGGCGTTCCACGATCTGCTGCGCCAAGGCCCCTTCCAACGACGTCAAGAGGTCGCGCGCCCACTTCGCCCGCTCGAACTCGAGCCGCGCCGCGTGCCCCTCCATCACCCTCCGCACGTGCGCCAGCATCGCCGACGGGCGCCGCGCCAGGAGCGCTCCCGCGCTCCGCAACGCACGCGTGTACGCCGCGCGCGTCGTGTGCCCCTCGCACGGTCCCAGGCAGCGGCCCAGCTCATAGAGGAAGCACACCCGCGCCGGCAGCGCGTCGCATGCGCGCAGCCCGTACGTTTCGTTGACCAGCTTCAGCAGCGCGTCGCGGTAACGCCGGCTGACGTACGGACCGAAGGCGCGCGCCGGCGGCGCCTCGCCCAGCCGCTTGTTGATCCGGTGGCGCCGGAACGGCACCAGGCGCGGCCACACCTCGTCGGTCTGGCCGATGTAGTAGTAGCCGTCCTCCTCGTCCACCCGCGCCCGGTTGTACGGCGGTCGGTGGCGCTTGATCAGCGTGTCCTCCAGCACCAGACTCTCGGCCTCGGTCGTGACCAGCAGCACCTCCACGCTCGCCACCTGCCGCACCAGCCGGCGCGTCCGCGGATGCTCCGGCGTGCCCGTGAAGTAGGACGACAGCCGGTCTCGCAGCCGCTTTGCCTTCCCGACGTACAGGATCCGCCCGCGAGCGTCGCGCATGACGTAACAGCCCGGTACCTTTGGGTAGCGCTGCGCCTCGTAGACGAACATCCGCGGTCTCCGGTCAGGACGCGCCGATCGACGCGAACCGGTCGCGCAGCGCCGCCTTCTGCACCTTGCCCGTCCCCGTGGTGCGCGGCAGCTCGGACACCACCACGACGTGCTTCGGCACCTTATAGCCCGCCACCCGGGCGCGCGCCCAGCGCCGGAACGCGTCCGCGTCCAGCGGGTCACCGTCCTCCGTGACGACCGCCGCCAGGACGCTCTCTCCCCACTCGCGGTCGGGCACCCCCACCAGAGCCAGCTCACGCACGCCGGGATAGCCACGCAGCTGCGGCTCCACCTCCGCCGGGTAGATCTTCTCCCCGCCGCTCACGATCACGTCTTTCAGACGCCCCGCGATGAACAGATACCCCTCCTCGTCCAGATACCCCAGGTCTCCTGTTCGCAGGCAGCCGTTCCGCACCGCGGCGGCCGTCTGCTCCGGCTTGCCCCAGTACTCGGTCATGGCGTGCTCGGTGCGCGCCACCACCTCTCCCACCTCGCCCGGCCCCAGCCGGTGCTCCGGCCGCAGCGGCCAGTCGGTCTCCTGCGCCCTCGCCGGATCGGCGATCCACAGATCCGCCTGCGCGTGCGGCTTGCCCGCCGAGCCAATCTTGCGCGTGTGGTCGTCCGGCGGGAGGTACGTCAGGATGCAGCCCGCCTCGGTCAGACCGTAGGTCTGCGTCCACGTCGCGCCGAACCGCGCCATCACCTCCTCCAGCAGGTCCCGCGGCATCGCGTCGGAGGACCCCATCGCCCGCCGGAAGCGCGACAAATCCCGTTGCCCCATGTCGGGCAGGTCGACCAGCCGGCGCCAGATCGTCGGCACCGCCATCATCGCCGTCACACCCAAGCGTTCCAGCGCGTCCAGCACCGCCTCGGGTTTCGGGTCGCGCACCAGCCCCACCGTCGCGCCCACAAGGTGGTACGGCAGCACCGCACAGTCCGTCCCGCCCGTGTGGAACAGCGGGTAAACGTTCAAGTACACGTCCCCCGCGTGCGCGCCGGTGTGCAGCGCGAACGTCAGGGCGTGCAGCACGTGCGCGCGGTGGGACATGACCGCGCCCTTCGGAAATCCCGTCGTGCCGCTCGTGTAAAGGATGATGTGCGCGTCGCTCTCGTGCAGACCGGACACATCCGGCTCGTCCTCCGCCCCGACCGCCGCTTCGTCCAGCCACACCCACCGCTCGATCATCTCCGCCTCGTCCGCCGGCACGTGCGCGCGGTCCAGCACGCAGACGCGCGCCCCTGAGTCGTTCAGGACGTACGCCACCTCACCCGCGCGGTACCAGAAGTTGACCGGCACTAGCACCGCGCCGCACTTCGCCGCGCCGTAGTACGCCGCCACCCAATCGGGAGAGTTGCGCCCCAGCAGCCCGACGCGGTCTCCCGGCTTCACGCCCAGACCGATCAGCGCGTTGGCTATCCGGTTCGCCCGTCGGTTCAGCTCGCCAAATGAGACCGCCCCGTCCTCGCACACCAGCGCCGGCTTCTCGGGCCGCCCGGACGGCGCCGCTTGTCGCCGCAGCACGTCCCCAATCAGCACGGCGGAGGAAGGGTACGATGGCCCAATGAGCTCCCAGCGCCCCACGGCTCCCCTCGTGCCCCGCGTGCGTGTCGCCCAGACGACGGGCGACATGATCGGCACGGACAACCGCGTCCTCCAGGCCGCCGTCGACTACGTCGCCTCACTCGGCGGCGGCACCGTTGAGATCGGCCCCGGCACGTACGAGATGCGCGACTCGCTCCACCTGCGCGAGAACGTCACCGTCAGGGGCAGCGGTCCCCAGACCGTGCTGCGCAAGGCCGACGGCGCCGTCGCCAATCTGGTCCTGGATGGCGACTACGGGGAGGAGCAGATCACGATCTCACCCGCCGGTGACGTCTCCCCGTTCGCCGTCGGGAGTGGCGTCGCCATCTGGGACGACAGGGCGGGCGGCTTCCACGTCACCGTCGCCACCCTCACCCGCGGACCCATCCCGCCCACCGTCCCCGAGGAAGCGCTCGGCCTCACCTTCGCCGTCACCACGCCCATGCAGGCCGACTACCTCGTCAAGCGTAGTGCCACCGCCGCGACGGCCTATCCCGTCATCAGCGGCTATCACCTCCGCGGCGCCCGCGTCGAGAACCTGGCCATCGACGGCAACCGCGCCAACAACGCGCCGCTCGGTGGCTGCCGCGGCGGCGGCATCTTCCTCTACCGCGCCCACGGCACCGTCATCCAGGACTGCGTCGTCCGCGACTACAACGGCGACGGCATCTCCTTCCAGCAGTCCCACGACGTGGTGGTTGAGCGCTGCGATGTCTCGGGCTGCGCCCAGCTCGGCATCCACCCCGGCTCGGGCTCCCAGCGCCCCACCGTCCTCGACTGCCACTCCCACGACAACGGCACCATTGGCCTCTTCCTCTGCTGGCGCGTGCGCGGCGGCCGGTTCGAGCGCAACCGGCTCGAGCGCAACGGGCGCACCGGCATCTCCATCGGCCACAAAGACACCGACAACGTCTTTGTCCAGAACGTCTCCGTCGCCAACGGCCGCTACGGCGTCCTGTTCCGTGACGAGTCGGCGCCCATGGCGGGGCACCGCAACCGCTTCGTCGACTGCACCATCTCGGACAACGGAACCGACCCCACCGCCGGCGGCGGAGAAGGGGAAGGTTCTGACGTCCACATCGGCGGCGAGACGCGCGGAACCGTCTTCGAGCGCTGCCGCATCGACGGCGCCATCACGACCGGCCCCGACGCCGAGTCGCCGCAGCTGATTGACCCGGTCGTCGCCAGACAGCCCGCCCTCGCTCGCTGATCCCCGCCAGACGGCGCCGCCCGATAGCGTAGCGGGGAACGCGTACATGAAAACCCGCTGAGAAAGCAGGGCCAGCGCCCTGTCGCCCAGCCGCCCCCGACACTCATACTGGCCCCATGGCCGTCGCGAGCCTGGGGACTCGGCGCGTCTACGGCACCCACACCGAGCGCCTGGAGGCGGTGCTCGAGGTCACCCGCCTCCTCGCGGCGGAAGTCGACCTCGAGCGCCTGCTGCCGCTCTGCGTCCACAAGACCTGCGAGGCGCTCAACGCCGACCGCGCCTCGGTCTTTCTGGTCGACCGCGAGCGTGACGAGCTCTACACCCTGGTCGTCTCCGAGCTCGAGATCTCGGAGATCCGCCTCCACCTGGGCAGCGGCCTGGCGGGCCACGTCGCCCAGTCCGGCGACACGCTCATCATCCCTGACTGCTATCAGGACTCACGCTTCGATCACAGCTGGGACCTGCGCACCGGCTACCGCTCCCGCGCCATGCTCGTCATGCCACTGCGTGACATCTCTCACGCCGTCATCGGCGTCGTGCAGGTCATCAACAAGCTCGGCCCAGACGGCGAGCTCCTCGCCGATGCCCCCGTCCCACCCGCCTTCACCGAGGAGGACGTCGAGAACCTCTCCAGCATCGCCGCCTCCATGACCGTCGCCGTGCGCAACGCGCTGCTGGTCGGTGAGATCCGGCGCATGTTCACCAGCACCATCGAGGCCCTCGCCCACACCATCGACGCCAAGGGACAGGAGACCGCCGGCCACTCGCAGCGCGTCGCCGCCACCGCCGCGCTCGTCGCCCGCCGCATGGGCCTCATGCCCTCGGAGGTCGAGCGCATCCGCATCGCCGGCCTGCTCCACGACTTCGGCAAGGTGTTCGTCTCCGATCGCGTCCTTCAGAAGCCCGGCACCCTCGACGACGACGAGCGCGACGAGATGCGCCTCCACGCCGCGCACACGCGCACCATCCTGGACATGGTCCGCTTCCCCGCGGGCTACGAGGACATCCCCCTCATGGCCGGCCAACACCACGAGCGGCTCGATGGCAGCGGATACCCCCACGGCCACAGCGGTGCGCAGATCACGCTCGGAGGCCGGCTGCTGACTGTCGCCGACACGTACGACGCGCTGCGCATGCGCCGCGTCTACAAGCCCGCCTATTCCATCGGCGAGAGCCTGGCCCTGCTGCGTCAGGAAGCGGCGCACGGGAAGCTCGATTCAGAAGCCGTCGAAACGCTCGCCACGTGCATCGACGAGATCGAGCGCACCGTCGGCCCGCTCCGCCCGGTCTAGTCGCCGCGGCTACCATCGGGGCGTGGACACCAGCCGCGCCGTCCCCGCGGCCGCGGACTACGTACGGGGACTCCTGGCGCACGAGGACGAGATCGGCCGCTGGCTGGAGGCCCACCGCGCCGCCGTCTCGCGTCACCCCGGCGTCTACGCCGCCGTCGACCGCATCCGGGCCGCCGCCATCCGCCACCGCGAGTCGCTCGTCGGGCACTTCTCCGAGCTTGGTGGCGCCGCGCCGGACTCCGCTGGTGACCCCCCTCCGCTCGCGCCCCCCGCCGCGGCCGACGCGACGACCGCCGGCGGTCCGCACCCCGTCTCGGACGCGCTGACCGAGCTGCAAGCGCTCCTCCGGCGCGCCGCGGTCGCCTACCAGCGCCTCTGGGTCGCCGCCTCCATGCTCGGATCGCGCCCCACGTTCCGCCTCGCCGCCGAGCACATGCGCGCCTACGCCGCGGCCGCGGCGGACCTGATCCCGCTCCTGTCAGAGGTGATGGTCTGGGAGCTGCGCGAGGCTGGACTCGATTGCCGCTGCACCTGCGCCGCTTGTGCCGACCTGGGCGTCTGCCTCTGCGGCCCCGCCAGCGCCATCCTCATGGAGCGCGCCGTGCGCGAGACCGCACCCGCCGAGCCGGGCGGCGCCCCGGTCTGGTTCGTCCGCTACGGCAGCCCCGCCGCCCGCGCCGGCATCGCCAACGGAGACCTGATCACCGACGCCGCCGGCGGCGACGTCCCCGACCCCTGGGC
>DASTZM010000661.1:0-7876 GCA_035764305.1 Chloroflexota bacterium
TCTGCGCCCTGGACCAGTCGGTCGACGGGCACATCGAGGGCGACGGCGGCGTTGAAGATGCGCGCGCCGTCGACGTGCAGGTGCAGTCCGTGGCGGTGCGTCATCTCGGCCACCGCGTCCATGTTCTGCACCGACACCGCCGCGCCGCCGTCTCTGTTGGCGGTGTTCTCGACGCATACCAGCGTGGAGCGGGGGTGGTGGAGGTTCTTGGGATCGCGCAACGCACCCTCAATGTCGGCGGTGTCGATGGCGCCGCGGTCGGTGGGGATAGGACGTAGTTGTATCCCCCCGAGCGCGGCCGCGCCGCCGGCCTCATTCAGGAAGATGTGCGAGTGCGCGCCGACGATCGCCTCGTCGCCGGGCCGGGTCTGCGCGAGCATGCCGACGAGGTTGCCCATCGTCCCGCTGAGGAGTAGGAGCGCCGCTTCCTTGCCGAGTCGCTCCGCGGAGAGCGCCTCCAGTCTGTTGACCGTGGGATCCTCGCCGTAGACGTCGTCGCCCAGCTCTGCCTCGTACATCGCGCGGCGCATCGCCTCGGTAGGGTGCGTGACGGTGTCGCTGCGTAGGTCGACGATGCGGTCGGGCATGGAATGGGTCTCCTTGGAATCGGTGTGACTTGGTGGGTGGCGCTCAAGCGGCGGTCTGGACGCGCTGGCCGAGGCGATTCTCGGTCCCCGACGCGAGACGCCCAATGTTCTGGCGGTGGGTCCAGACAACCAGCACCGCCGCAGCGACGAAGTAGAACAAATACGCGTCGGGGATCCGTCCCGCAGCGCGGGCGGCGACGCCGAGAGCGGCCGTGACCAGCGCACCGCTGATGCTGGCGAGCGAGACAAGGCGGGTACGTGCGACGAGCAGGGCGCCGATAGGGACGATCACGACCAGGATTGGCCAGTACAGGACGCCGACCGCAACGGCGGAGACGATCACGCCCTTACCGCCACGGAAGCCCGAGAACAACGGCCAGGTGTGTCCTGCAGCAACGAGGAAGGCTGCCAGGACGTGGGCCCACGGCTCGGCCGGTGCGAGCCAGCGCGCCAGAACGACGGCCGCGGCGCCCTTCAGTGCGTCCATGAGCGCGACGGCGAACGCTGCTTTGGTGCCCATGGTGCGGAGCACGTTTGTGGCGCCGGTGCCCCGGCTGCCGTGCTCGCGCGGGTCGATGCCGAAGACGGCGCGTCCAACCCACACGCCGGAAGGAATCGACCCCAGGAGGTAGGCGAGGGCGGCGATCGCCCCCCAGGTGGCCATCGCCGCAATTCTAAGGGGAGTCAGAAAGGGCCGGCCGTCGGAGACAGCCGGCCCTTTCTACGGTGCTTAGCGGCGGCGGAGCGCGACGCCGGCCAGACCAGCGAAGGCGGCGCCGAACGCGCCGAGCAGCGGGATAACCGCGCCGGCGGGGCCGCCCGTGGCAGGGAGCGCCGAGGCGCCCGCGACGACGTTGCCGCACGAGACCCACACACTGGCTTCAGCGGCCGAGCGGTGCAGGTTGATGGCGAAGGTGCCCGACAGGAGATCGGCGAGCGGAGCGGTCACTTCGGTGGTGCCGACGCCGTTGGTCACCGCGTTGAGCGGGTAGGTCACCGCGCCCACCTGCGGGCAGCGCCCGGTGTGGATGTGGTTGGGCATGCTAGCCGAGCCACCAGGGCCAACCGAGACTCGGATGTCGACGCGGGTGCGCCCACCACCGATGTCGGTCAGCGTGGCAGTGCCGTTCACGCCTGAGGCGGTGTCACCGCCCGAGTTCGCCGCAGAGAGCGGGATGGTGACCGCCCGTCCCGTCTGCGCACTGGCAATGACCGGTACCGCGAGCAACGACGCCGCCATCGCCGCGACTGAGAAGACCCGCAACCCGCTCGACACTCTAGACATCCCTGGCTTCCTCCATGTGGTGGCCAACTCGGCCCCTGTCCGTGAGCATATGGCCTGGCTCACGCCTCTGTCTACGAACGGCGGCCCCGCGTTGGTTCTTCTACCAGCTTACGCGGGCGGAATCGCAACCGAACGGCCGTTCCGCGGAAGCCGAATGCCTCGCGCAGTGTGTTCTCTAGAAAGCGCTCATAGGCGAAGTGCACCAAGTCGGGGTCGTTGACGAAGAAGATGAAGGTGGGGGGCGCTACGGTGGCCTGGGTGGCGTAGTAGACGCGCAGCTGACGGCCCTTGTGGGTCGCCGGTGGATGCGCGGTGACGGCGCGCTCGACCACCTCGTTCAGCTGGCCGGTAGGGACGCGTCGCTGGCGCTCGGCTTCGACGCCGATTGCCTCGTCCAGGACGCGCTGGACGCGCTGTCCGGTCAGGGCCGAGATGAAGACGGTAGGGACCCAGCGCATGAAGTTGAACTCTCGACCAATCTCCTCGAGGTACTGCTGGATGGTGTGCGTGTCCTTCTCCACCAGGTCCCACTTGTTCACGACGAGGACGATGCCCTTTCCTTCGCGCTCGACGTCCCCGGCGATGTGCAGGTCCTGCGCCGTGACCATCTCGGTCGCATCGACGACGAGGACAATCACGTCGGCGCGCGAGACCGAGCGCTCTGAGCGGAGCACGCTGTACTTCTCGATGCCCTGCTCGATCCGGCCACGCCGGCGGATCCCAGCCGTGTCTACCAGCAGGAAGCGCCGACCGGCGTACTCGATCTCGGTGTCGATCGCGTCGCGCGTCGTGCCGGGCACGTCGCTGACGACGACGCGCTGCTGACCGATCAGCTTGTTGAGTAGGCTGGACTTACCGACGTTCGGGCGGCCGACGATGGCGACCTTCAAGCGGTCATCCTCTTCGGACTCGTAGAGCGGCGGCTCGGGCAGCTTCGACAGCACGAGGTCGAGCAGGTCGCCCGAGTTCGCGCCGTGGACCGCGGACACCGGTACCACGTCCTCGAAGCCGAGCGCGAAGAACTCGTTGGCGGCGTCGCGGCGCTCCTGGTTGTCAGCCTTTCCGGCGACGACGATCACGGGCTTCTGCTGGCGCGCGCGCGATCCGGCGACGTTCCCGGCGCGCAGTAGCTGCGCGATCTCCTCGTCAGCAGCCGTGATGCCGTCAACCGAGTCGACGGCGAAGAGGATCAGGTCTGCCTCGTCGACGGCGACGCCGACCTGGTTGGCGACCGACGTCATCATGTCCGAAGACGGCGAAAGCTCAAGCCCACCCGTGTCGATGACGGTGAAGGCGCGCCCGGCCCACTCGACATCGCCATACAGCCGGTCGCGCGTCGTCCCGGGGATGTCCTCTACGATGGCACGACGCTGCCCCACGAGGCGATTGAAGAGCGTTGACTTACCGACGTTTGGGCGGCCGACAATGGCGACGACGGGCTTCTCAGCCATGGCAAGGTGTCAGGCGGCCGTGACGGTGGCGCCGGCATGGGCGCGGATCGCGGCGACTACTTCGGGGATCGTCCCGGCGACGACGACGGTGGCGGGCGTCTCGGCGCGGAACTCTTCCAGCGTCATGCCATCTAGGAAGACGGTGCCGTCGTAATCGAGCGCGGCGCGAGGGATGAATAGCAGCTCACCCAACTCCGCACCTGGAGCGGCGGACAGGATGTCGCGCGCAGTGAGCAAGCCGGACACGGTCACGACCGGTCCGAAGAAGGTGTTCTCGACCGTCACCGCGCGCGCGCGCAGGTTGGGAATGGCAGACATCTCGACGGCAATCTGGTCGAACGTGGGGCCGATCAGTTTGGCCGACGCGAGAATCACCGAGGTCGGGTGCGGCAGACCTGCGCTCAGCTCGCGTCGTGCCCTACGCCAGTCGTCGAGCAGCGTGCGCACCATGCCGATGCCGTTCTCGAGCTGGACGAAGCCGTCGTACTTGAGCGCGCCGGGCACCGGCTGCCCGGCGAGCAGATAGACCTCGTCGGAGTGGTAGAGCCAGGTGTGGCCAAAGTCGCGCTCGAAGCGGCGCTGCAGCGGACGCGCCCACTTGACGAGCGCCACGGCTTCGTCGGACGTGAGCAAGCGCAGCTCGGGAGCGCTGGCGGTGCGCTGCTCCAGACCCGCGCGGTGTACGGGATCGAGATCGGGCCGTGCAAGCTGCTCGCGCAGGCGCTTGCGGAGCCCTTCCTGGCGGTCGAAACGCTGCTGGGTGAGGCCCACCGGGACGACGGCGAGTGACTGGACAGTGGGCCAGCGTGCAGCCAGATCGTCGACCGTGCGCTGGAGGTGCACGCCGTCGTTGTAGCCCGGCGTCAGCACGACCTGGGTGTGGACCTTGATGCCCCAGCGTGCGAGTCGATCTATCTGCTCGAGCACGTCGGGGGCGGTGGGGTTGCCGAGCAGCCGGCGGCGTACGTCGAGCTCGGTGGCGTGGACCGAAACGTAGAGCGGCGAGAGGCGCTGCTCCTCGATCTTGCGCCAGTCGGCATCAGTGAGGTTCGTCAGCGTGACGAAGTTCGCCGCCAGGAAGGAGTAGCGGAAGTCGTCGTCCTTTATATAGAGCGTGCGGCGCATGCGCGCGGGCGACTGGTCGACGAAGCAGAAGACGCAACGGTTGTTGCAGATCCGGATCCCGTCGGCGGTGGGCTGTGTGAAGGCGAGCCCCAATCCTTCGGGGCCGACATCGATGCCCTCCTCTTCGACCCGCTCCCCGTCGGGGGTCTGCCAGACCAGCTCGACGGTGTCGGCAGAAGCATAGAAGTGCACGTCGATCACGTCGCCCACGGGGCGGCCGTCGATCGAGACGAGCGCGTCGCCAGGGCGCAGACCAGCCTGCTCGGCGACGCTGCCGGGCGTCACCTCTTTGATCGTGAGCACAAGTCCTCTGAGGAAAGTCTAGCCGTACTGCCCGCGGTAGCTCTCCGGCAGCAGGGCCGCAATGCGCCGCATGATGGTCTCCGCTACCTGCTGATGGGACGGCTTCTCGCCGTACGCATCGTGGGCGGCGGCGAGCGGGTCGAACGGCTCGCCGCCGGTGAGAGTGACGGTGGGCCGTCCGCGCTTCATGATGTGCTCCGAGCCAGTGATCCCAACCGGCCAGACGGTGGCGCCGCCTCGTAGCGCCAGGAGCGCGACGCCGGGCTGGGCCACAAGGAGCCCTGTTCCGTGGCTGCGGTGGCCTTCGGGGAACACCCCCACCATCTGGCCGGCCGTCAGCGCCGCGATGGCTTCCCGAATGGCGTTGCGATCCGATTCGCCGCGCCGGACGAAGATGGTCCCGTATTGCGCCCCGATCCAGCCGATGACGGGCCAACGGCGCACTTCGACCTTCGAGAAGAAGAGCGTGGTGCGTGGCGCCCACGCCCCAATGAGCGGGATATCAAAGTAGCTGAGGTGGTTGGAGGCCAGGACCACGGGCCCGCGCGGCGGGCAGTGATCCATGTGCTGCGCGCGCACGTCGGCCATGAGGTGCAGCCCCGCGGCGACGGCGGCCTGCGAGAGGCGGAAGAATGGATGGCCGTCGGGGAAGCCACGCAGCCTGGACGGCGCGGACGCCGCGGTCGAGCTACCGGTCAGGGTCATCTGGCCACCGCCGCGCCGAGGCGGCGCAGGACGATCTCGACCTCCTCCTGAACGGTGAGATTGTCGGAGTCGAGGTGAATCGCATCGGGCGCCGGGCGGAGGGGTGCCGTGTCGCGCCCGGAGTCGAGCGCGTCCCGGCGTCGTATCTCCTGGAGGATGGAGTCGTACTCGGCGGGCAGGCTGCGTGCCCGCAACTCGAGGCAGCGCCGGCGCGCGCGCTCCGCCGGGCTGGCGGTGAGGTAGAGCTTGAGGTCGGCGTGCGGCAGGACGACAGTGCCGATGTCGCGCCCCACCATCACCATGCCGCCGCCGGCGGCGAGCTGGCGCAGACGCTTGTTGGCGACGGCGCGCACGCCGGGCTGGGCCGAGACGGCGGAGACATCATGGTCGACCTCTGGGGAGCGGATGCCCCACGTGGCGTCTTCGCCGTCGATCAGGACGGTGAACTGGCGGCCGTCGTCGTGGGTGGGGCGCGAGACGGAGAGGTCTGCGTTCTGGGCGAGCGCGACCAGGGCGGCCTCGTCACGTACGTCCGCGCCGTGGCGGAGGGCGAGCCACGTGATGGCGCGGTACACGACGCCGGAGTCGAAGTAGGTGTAGTGCAAGCGGTCCGCCAGGGCGGCGCCGAGGGTGGATTTGCCGGAGCCGGCGGGGCCGTCGATGGCAATGGTGAGGGGTGTCATGCGGTGCGGCGCCGGCGTACACCTCGAGGCAGTGGCAGCTCCTCGGGAGGTACTGGTCCGCCAGCCGTCGTGGCGATCTCGGCGTGGGTGAGGTGGCGCCACTCGGAGGGGCGCAGGTCTCCCAAGTGGACCGCGCCGACGCGGACCCGGACCAGCCGCAGGACGGGGTGACCGACCACGCCGAGCATTCGTCGGATCTGGCGGTTGCGCCCCTCGCCAAGCACGATGCGCAGCAGCGCGCGATCGGGTGCTACACCCTCCATCCGGACATCGGCGCCCGATGTCCACTCGCCGTCGCCCAACTCCATCGGGGCGCGTAGCCGCGCGAGCGTCGCCGGCTTGGGGCGCCCCCCGACCTCTATAAGGTACTCCTTGTCCGAACCGTGGCGGGGGTGCGAGACGCGCTGCCCCCACTGGCCATCGGTGGTGAACAGGAGGAGCCCCTCACTCTCATAGTCCAGGCGTCCGACCGAGAAGAGGCCGGGCACGTCGGGCACGAGCCGCATGACCGTTGGCCTGCCCGCCGGATCGTTGGCCGTCGACACGTACCCCGATGGTTTGTTGAATGCGAGATAGACGTGCTCGGCGGCGAGCGAGACGCGCCGCCCGTCGACCTCGATGGTGTCGCGGGCGGGATCGACGCGCGTGCCCAAACGGTCGGCGACGCGCCCGTTGACGCGCACTCTGCCCGCCAGAATCATCGCCTCGGCATGGCGCCGCGAGGCGACTCCGGCGCGCGCGATCACCTTCTGGAGGCGCCACTCGTCGCCCCCGACGGGCTCCTCCCCACGCGGGCCGGTGGTATCGTTCCCGGTCGCCAGGGGCATCGCCAGGATGGTAACCGCCGCACAGTCGACCCACTCCCCGATCCGTAAGGCGGTGGTGCCCGTGGCGGGCCCGGGCACGCGCCTGCTGCCGGCGACGAAGTCCCAGCCGAAGGAGATGCTCCCCGTCGGACGAAAGCCGACGGTGCAGTACGTCGTGGAGGAGCTGGCACAGGCGGGCATCACGCAGGTCTTGTTTGTCACCGGTCGCAAGAAGACGTCAATCGAGGATCACTTCGACCGCGACCCCGAGCTGGAGCGTCGCCTCTCTGACAGCGAGGAGGGTCTGCGCCAGGAGCTGGAGACGGCACAGGGGGTCAGCTTCTTCTACACGCGCCAGAGCGTCCAGGCGGGGAACGCGGATGCGGTGCGGCAGGCGCAGGAGTGGGTGGGCGACGAGCCGTTCGTCGTGGCGTTCGGGGACACGATCATCAAGAGCGACGGGCGCCAGTCGCTCTTGCAGCGCATGGTCCACGCGCACGCGCAATCCGGAGCGGCGTGCACGCTCGCGGTGGAGGAAGTGCCGGAAGACGACGTGTACCGCTACGGGGTGGTCGAACCGGCGGCGGGCGAGAAGACCGACGCCGACACATTCAGCGTTGCCGGGCTCGTCGAAAAGCCCGAGCGCTCGGCGGCGCCGAGCAACTTGGCGATCGCGCCGCGCTACGTGTTCGACCGTTCGGTGTTCGATGCGATCGCGGCGACGCTCCCGGGTCGGAGTGGCGAGCTGTGGCTCACCGACTCGATTGGCATCCTGGTCAAGCAGGGCAAGCGCGTGCAGGCGATGAAGCTCGGTGAAGGCGAGCGACGCTACGACATCGGGACGTTCGAGACGTACTTCAAGGCGTTCATAGACTTCGCCCTCTCGGACGACCGCTACGGCTACACCATCCGGCAGTATCTAGTTTGGAAA
>DASTZM010000662.1:0-6144 GCA_035764305.1 Chloroflexota bacterium
CGCCAGCCGGGCCTCGCGGCCTGGCTCCGCTTCCGTACCGGTTGCATCGTCGGGCACGTCGCCGACGTCCGCCGTGTGATCGAAGACGTCAATCGCTCCCGCGCCCATCCTTTTCTGCTCGGCGCCTACCTCTTCGCCCCCTCGCTCGCTCCCCTGGTTGGCCAGGGCTACGCTGCGCTCGCCCCCCTCCTCGACGTCGTCAGCCCCATGCTCTACCGCACGCTCACCCCGGGGGACGCGTGCCTGACCACCGAGCACGCCGCCCTCGCCGCCCTCCGGCTTCTGCCTTCCCACACCGAGTTCACCGCCGCCGACGTGGGTTCCGAAGTTCAGGCGGCGCGCGCCGCCCTCGCTCCCGCTGCCGCGCTGGTACCCATCCTCCAGCTCCTCGACGACTCCGTAGTCGACGTCACTCGCGCAGCCACGACCGCCGGCGCTGACGCTGTCGACTACTTCATCTACCGTCCGGGAGCCGAACGGTACGTCGAGCTAGCCGCCGCGGTCCGGTAAGCGCCGAAGACAGCGCGTAAGAGAGCGCCGGGCGCCGTTTCCCAGGTTCGCCGTCAGCTCCCCGCTGCATCCTCCTGCTGCGGGGCGCCCCCTCGATGCGCGGCATACGACGGATCCTTCATGCACCACTGCCGCAGCAGATGGACGATCTCGCCATTGATGCTCCGCGTCTCCGCTTCCGCCTTCTCGCGCAGCGCCGCATACAGATCCGGCGGCAGCCGGAGCAAAAACGGAACCGTTCCGGTCTTGGCGGCGCGTGCCATTGATACTAGTGTACCGCTAGCGTCGCACTATCAACTGATAGCAACGTGACATCGTGGCGACCGGTTCGGCAGCGTAACTCCCCTCGCCGCCCGGATCCTCGCGTGCGCCTTACCGAGACACAATCTCCCTCGGGACCCGCGCCAGGATCTGGCTCACCACCTCGTAGTTGATCGTGCCCAGCTGCGCCGCCACCTCCTCCGCCGTCAGCCGGTCCTCCTGCTGCTCGCCGATCAGCACCACCTCATCCCCCACCCGCGCCCCCTCCACGTCCGTTACGTCCACCACGCACATGTCCATGCACACCCGCCCCACCACCGGCGCGCGCCGCCCCCGCACCAGCACCTCCCCCCAGTTCGCCGGCGCCCGCCGGAACCCATCCGCGTAGCCGATCGGCAGGATCCCGATCCGCGACCGCCGCGCCGCCACCCACGTCCGGCCGTACGACACCGGCTCCCCCTCCTCGATCTCCTTCACCTGGGCCAGCTGCGTCTTCAAGCGCAGCGCGGCCCGGAAGCCCTCCGGGCACCGCACCTCGCCGCTCGGATGCATGCCGTACAGTGCGATCCCCGTGCGCACCATGTCGAACCGCGCCTCCGGGAAGCGCAGCGTCGCCGCGCTGTTCGCCGCGTGCACCCACTGCGGTCGCGCCAGCCCCGCCGCCTCCCACTCCGCCAGCACCCGCCTGAACCGCTCCAGCTGCAGCCGCGTGTACGCGTCGTCGGCCTCGTCTGCCGACGCGAAGTGCGTGAACACCCCCTCGATCTCCACCCCCGGCAGCGCCGCCACTGCGCGCGCGAATCCCACCGCCTCCTCCGGCGCCACCCCCAGGCGGTGCATCCCCGTGTCTACCTTTATATGGACCCTCACCGCCGGCCGCGCGAGCGCCGCCGATGCGCGCGACAGCGCCTGCGCCACGTCGAGCGAGAACACCGACACCGCCACGCCGGCGCGCACCACGTCGCGCGCCTGCCACGCCGGCGTGTAACCCAGCACCAGGATCGGCGCCCCGATCCCCCGCTCGCGCAGCGCCGCCGCCTCGCTCAGTACCGCCACCCCCAGCGCCGCCGCGCCGTGCTGCACCGCCGTCCGCGCCACGCGCACCGCGCCATGCCCGTACGCGTCCGCCTTCAGCACCGCCATCACCGCTGCCGGCGCGGCGATTGCGCGCAGCCGCTCCAGGTTGCCCGCGATCGCGTCCAGGTCCACTTCCATCCACGCCGCGCGATCCAGCTGCAACCCCACTACCTGACGCGCGCCCGGCGCCTGCCGCACCAGCAGCTCCCGCGCCCGCCCCGGCTCCGCCATCAGGCGCTCGACGACTCGCTCCAGCCGGCTCGCCTCGTTCCCCTTGACCAGCACCGCCGGCTCGGCGCCTGACTGTGCCGCCAGCCACGCCTCCGCGCGCGCCACCGCCTCCTCCACCGTATGCGTCACGTCGACCTGCTCGCGCGGCAAGCCGTGCTCCACCGCCGCCTGCGTGACGCGTTCCGCGTCGTCTCCCAGCGCGATCGCGGCATCGCCCGCTCGCGCCAGCTCGGCTCCCGCCGCCTCCACGTCCTCCAGTCCGCTGACCTCCCCCAGCACCACCAGGCGCGGCGCCGGCATCGCCGCCAGCGCGCCCAGCGCCGCGGCCAGCGATGGTGGGCTCGCAGAAAACGTGTCGTCCAGCAGCCGTCCCCTGCGCGCCAGCCGCAGCGGGCGCAGGCGGCCCGCCACCGGCTCCATCTCGCCCAGAGCTGCCCCCACCGCGTCCAGCGGATGCCCGTCGGCCAGCCCCACCGCCGCCGCCGCCAGCGCCGCGTAGACCGCCGGCATGCCCAGCCTCGGCACGCTCACCGCACGCTGCGCCCCACCCCAGTGCAGCGTGAACGACACTCCGTCCGGATCCAGCGCCACCCCGCTCGCGCGCACGTCCGCGCGCTCGTCTGTCCCAAACGTCACACGCTGGCGGTTCCCCCGGCTCGCCTCAGCCGCGCCCATCGCCGCCACCAACGGGTCGTCGACGTTCAGAAACAGGCGCTCGCCCGCCGTCCTCGCCAGCGCACCGTACTCCTGCGCCAGCCGCTCGAGTGAGCCGAAGTGCTGCAGGTGTGCCGGCGCGACGTTCGTGATCACGCCGTCCGATGGCCCCACCAGCGCGCACAGCTCCGCGATCTCCCCGGCGCTGTCCGTTCCCAGCTCCAGGGCCGCCGTCTCGTGCGCCGGTTCCAGCCCTGCCAGTGCGATCGGCAGGCCAAACAGGTCGTTGAAGTTGTCGTTCTCGAACACCGCCGCTGCCGGGCGCAGCCGGCGCAGTACGCCCGCTATCGCCTTCGCCGTCCCGGTCTTCCCAACGCTTCCCGTCACCGCGATCACGCGCGGCCCCTGCCGGCGCAGCACATGGCTCGCCCACCGCCGCAGCGCCGCGCGCGTGTCCCGCACCTCCACCACCGTCGCGCCCCGCAGCGCCCCTACGCTCTCCTGCGGCACGCGCTCGCACAGCACACCCGCTGCGCCCCGTCCTACCGCATCCGCCAGGAAGTCATGCCCGTCGGCACGGTCGGTGCGCACCGCCACGAACAGCTCGCCGCCCCGCACGTTGCGCGAGTCGTAGGCCAGCCCCTCGAACGCGTCCGCCCGCACGTCGCCCAGGACGCGCGCCCCCTCCTCCGCCGCGCCGTCCAGTAGATCTCCCAACAGGATCACCGCCCTGATGGTAGAAGGCGCGCCCCTTCTCCAGATCGGCTGCCCCACGTCGTTGCGGCCGTGTCACGAGTGTGAGACGCCGTAACCGTCCGGTCACACATGGTTGTAAGTCAACCCATAGGTCGAAGTAACCCATCGAGAACAGAACCGGTCCACGAGTTGCTTTTGATCGTGATCGGCCACGTCTACACGAAGACGTCAAGTCAGCTCGCAGTGGTTGAAAAGAAGGAACCGGGAATGAAACGCAGAAAGTCCATGAAGCGCACGGCGCACCTGCTGTTCTCGCTGGTGATGCTGTTCTCGCTGCTCCTGCCGGCGACACCCGCACTCGCCCAGAGCAAGGGAAACCCGCAGAACAACGCGACGACCAGCACCAACGCGGACAACGGCAAGCCGGCGCAGAACGCCGGTGCCTCCGCCAGCGCTGGTGCCGGCAACCCGCAGAACAACGCCACCAACCAGACCAACGCGGACAACGGCAAGCCTGGCGGCAACGCCAGCGATCAGGCCAAGCCCGAGGCCGACAAGAAGGCCGAAGCCGACGCCAAGGCGAAGGCCGATGCCGATGCGAAGGCCAAGGCCGACGCTGACGCGAAGGCCAACGCGAGCAAGCCCGCCGACACGTCGGTCAAGGCCAGCGGCGACTTCTCAGGCTGCACCAACGGCCACTCCGGCTCCAACCCCGACGGCGGCGGCTTCGACAAGGACTGCGGCCCCAATCCGGCCTCGCAGAGCGCTCCGGCTGACACCAAGCAGGTCCTGGACGGCAACAACGGCTGCGGCCAGGATCGCAAGGGCGACGCCGCCCGCGAGACCGGGACGCTGCACCTCGGCTACGACGACAACAACGGCTGGTGTGGCAAGCCGCACGATGTCCTCGGCTCCGAGGACCACACTCCCAACCCGCCGTCCTGCACCGACGACTGTGACGACGACAAAGACACGCCGCCTCCGCCTCCGTGCAAGGAGAACTGCGAGGGCGTCCGCGGCTCCGTCGACGTCAACCCGGCCAAGCTGCCCATCTGCCACCGCACCGGGTCCGACAAGAACCCATGGGTCCTGATCGAGGTCAGCCTTAACGCCCAGGGCCACATCGACCACGACAAGTTCGACCTCCATCCCGAAGACCGCATCTTCTGGGAAGGGCTCCCCGCGGGCTTCACCGAGGACATGTGCGGCCCCGTAAACAAGAACCCCGTCTACACCAACGTCGTCCTCCACACCTTCGAGGGCTGCATCAAGATCGGCGACACCTACAAGAAGGTCACCGTCCCCAATCTGACCGAGACTGAGAAGCAGGCCTACGAGTCGATCAAGGTCGACATGCTCAAGTGCGAGGGCACGCTCGGCATCACCGACACCCCGCCGCCACCCGTCTGCACCGAGAACTGCGGCGGCGACACGCCCAAGAACCCCACCGGCACCCTGCCCGTCACCCTCTACGGCTGCTTCCGCAAGCCCGACGGCTCCTACCAGCACTACAACATGACCTTCGCGTCCGACGCCGACAAGAGCGCCTTCGAGCGCGACAACGGCCTCACCGTCGACGCCAGCCGTCCCAACCCGGACCAGTGCAAGGAGGACAAGAAGCCCGATACCCCGCCCGCGCCACCCGCGCCGGCCGAGGATCGCCGCCAGGGTCCGCCCGACGTGCCCCCCATCGCGCCGCCCAGCGGTGGTGTCCTCGGTGTCGTCGACGTCGAGGGCAACCCGCCCGCGCAGATGAGCACCGTCGCCACCACCGAGGCCGCGCCCAGCGCCCCGGCGGTCATTACCACCGACCAGGCGCGTGACCAGAGCCCCGTGGTCGACGTCTTCCCTCCCGCGCGTCAGCTCGGCATCGTCAGCGAGCAGCCCGCGGCCCCCGCCGCCCCGGTCGTCTCCAACGCGCCCCAGCCGGCCAACCCGGCGGCGACGCAGCCCATCATGACCCTCCTCCCCACCACAGGCGAGCCGCTGCTCGATCTCGCGCTCCTCACCCTCGCCTTCATCGGTCTCACCTTCCTCGGCCTCCGGTTCCTACGAGCCGGTGTGCGGCGCGCCTGATCGCTAGCTGGGTAGCCGTTTCCCCTTCCGGGGTGAGGGCGGTGGTGTCGCCAGACACCACCGCCCTCCTCTTCTGTGCCAGCTAACATGTCACGCGTTACCCGCACGTGACCCGGCCCTCCCCCAACCTCCGCGCCGGCCACGCCGAGCTCGCCGACCGCGCCTACGACGCCCTGCGCGATCTGATCGTCACCCGCGCGCTCCGCCCCGGCCAGAAAGTCACCGCCGAAAGCCTCTCGCACCGCTTCGGCGTCAGCCGCACCACCGTCAAAACCGCCCTCGACCAGCTCGCCGCCGAAGGCCTCGTCGACGTCCGCCCCCAGGTTGGCACCTTCATCCGCGGTCTGACCGCCACCGACGTGCGCGAGCTGTGGGACCTCCGCGTCATGCTCGAGACCTTCGCCGCCCAGCAGGGCGTCGACCGCGCCAGCGACGCGCAGCGCGCCGAGCTGCGTTGCCTGGTCGAGCAGATGGACCCGCTCGTCGACCAGCGCGAGTACCGCGAGCGCCGCTATGCCGACGCCGTCGCGCTCAACCGCCGCCTCCACGAGCTCATCGTTGAGACCGCCAACAACACCCACCTCGTCGGCCTGTACCGCCGCCTCGGCGCCCACTTCCACATCATCGATTTCCACTCCC
>DASTZM010000663.1:0-4738 GCA_035764305.1 Chloroflexota bacterium
CCGCTCGAGTTCCGCATCCTGCACCTGCTGCTGATGAACCAGGGGCGCGTGATCCCCTACTCGCGCCTGATCGAGTACGGCTGGGGCTACTACGACGAGAACAACTCCAACCTGCTCAAGACCCACGTCTCCCACCTGCGCCGGAAGCTGCGGCTCGCCGCCGAAGGGCCCGGGAGCATCCGCTCGATCCTAGGCGTTGGCTACAGCCTGGCTCGGGAGAACTAGCCAGTTCACCCGGCGCGCGGCGCGAGACGCGCGCCGGAGAGGACCGCGATGGAGGGTGTCAGTGAAAAGCGCTAACCCGTTTCGACTATTCGCCGCGGTGACCAGGGCCGGAGAGCGGTCACCCTCCGAGCGCGCGGCACGCTGGCTACGCGACCATATGGAGAGCGAGGCGCGCGCGCGCTTCGGGTGGCTCGACGTGGGCCTTTGGGCAGGCGCGAATAGCGGTCCAGGGGACAGCCGCGCCGCGGGGCGACGGCTCGCCGACGCCTCGGTACTAGGAGACGAGGTCCTCTAGGCCCCTAGCTCGGAGACCGCCGTCGGCTACGCACCGCCCGGGCCCGCTTGCGCACCGCCACCGCCGTCGGCTTCGCCACCGCATCGCCTACTGCCGAAAGCAGGTGGCGCAGGTCGATCGGCTTGCTCAGCACCGCCGCCGCCTGCGCCGCGCGCTCCGGCGTTAGGTCCCCCGTGAACGCGGAGCAGATGATCACCGGGACCGACGCCGTCTCCGGGTCGTCCTTGAGCTGACCCAGGAGCGACGCGCCCGAGCGGTACGGCAGGGCCAGGTCCATGATCACCGCGTCCGGCCGCACGCGCTTCAGCAGCTCCACCGCGCCGATCGCCGACCCGGTTGCCGTGGTCCGGATGCCCTCCAGTTCGAAGAAGTCGGTCAATACGTCTGCGGTCTGCGCGTCGTCTTCGATGATCAGGACATGCGGCCGGCCACTCATTGGGCTTTCATGTGATGCTAACCGCTGTTTAACAAACTGAGTCGCGGGCTAGGACAGAAAGCCCACGACGTGACCTCACAACCTCGTTGCAACCCGGAGTCCACGTCCGCCGCCTAGCGCGGCGCCTACCGTAGATGCGGATCGCACGCCTCGCGATCATGTCTCACTTGGCGAAAGGCGTTAGGAGGATAAGCGTGAGTTCGGAACTGCGGACATACGACGCGAGTGCTGAAGGACAGAGGTCGTCGCCCCCGGTGGTCGACCCGCAGAACCCCGAGACGCCTCCGTACCGCCGGCGCGCCGCCCGGCGGTGGGTCGCAAAGGGCACCGTCGCGGTCGTGACCGGAGCCGGCGCCGCCAGCTACGTCGCGCCCTCCCTCAGAGCCCTCGGCGTGCCCCGCGCCCTGGCCGTCTCGAGCGCGCAGCTAACTCCCACCGCTACGCCCGTGCCCACCAGCACGCCGACGCCGACGCCGACCAACACGCCGACGAATACCCCGACCAACACCCCCACCAACACCCCGACGCGGACTCCGACCGCCACGCCAACCAGCGGCACTGGGTGCACGCCTGGCTATTGGGCCAACAACGGGACGCCGCCCGACGCCGGCGGGAAGGACCTCTGGGACCAGCACAACGACACAGGCTGGAGCAACGCGGGCGGCCTAGGCAAGAACCCGTTCGTCCACACCACCAAGTTCAGCCCGTTCTTCACGTCCCATCCGGACGTGGGCAGCCTCACCATGCTCCAGGTCGCGCAGGGTGGCGGCGGCTCCAGCCCCGTCCTCCAGGCGGCGCGCGACCTCGTCGCGGCCTACCTCAACGCCTCCTTCAACGGCGCCTTGGCGTACGGCTACAGCACGTCGCAGCTGGAGGCCATGTGGACCGCGGCCGTCAACAACCCCGGGCCGAACAACCAGGCGTTTTCCAGCCTGCACCAGACGCTCGACGCCGCCAATCAGTTCTGTCACTGATCGCGTGTCGGTCACAGCGTCCGGGCCATTTCAGGAGCGCCGTTCCGATGCGACCGGGACGGCGCTCACGCCACGGCGCCGAGCCGGCGTTGACGCGCTACCGCTCGACGACGAGTTGGTGCTGTTTGACACCCACACGGGCGGCGCCTTCGCCGCCAACCCGACCGCGTCGGCTATCTGGCAGCTGTGTGATGGCACCCGCGGGATGGACGGCATAGCCCGTGAGCTTGCCGAGCGCTTTCGCGTCTCCCACGCCACCGTCGTGGCCGGAGTCCGGCAGTTCGTCGACCTCGCACTCGACGCCGGACTGCTCGACGTCCGCCCCCGCGACCATCACCCCTGAGCCCACTGCCACCACCGGCGCGCAATCTCCGTCGACCGCGCGGGGTGCGGTTCACGTACTCGGCGCCTCCGTGCGAGTCGAAGCTCCCGCCAGCGTCATTCGCGGGTTGCAGCTCATCTTCCCCCCGCCACTGCACCACCCGGAGATACCGGCCACCCTTGGGGCGGACTCAACCGCCCGCGCCGACAGGTTCGACGGCGTTGCCCGGGTGTCGCTACGCCCGGATGGCTCACGTCCGGGGTGGCACCACGTCCGCCGGTCCATGCCTGGAACGACGTCGCGGGTCCGCCGCGTCCTCCAGGCATATGACGCGTCGCCCGACGACTCACCCGTCGCCCACGCCGAGGCGCTCGTCAACACCAGCCTCGTCGAGCTGCTTGCCAAGAAGCTCCTGCTCTTCCACGCCGGCGCCGTCGCCTACCGCGGTGCCGGGGTGCTTTTCCCCGCCGCGCACGGCGCCGGGAAGTCCACTCTGGTCGCCGCGCTCGTCGCCCACGGCTTCAGCTACTACGGGGACGACATCGCTCCCGTCGACCCCACCTCGCTCATGCTCCTCCCGTACGCCAAGAGCATCTGCGTCAAGGCCGGATCGCGCCACGCGCTCCAGTCGTGGTATCCGGATCTGCGCCTCATCCCACCTCGCGCACGCTTTGGCGATCAGCGCGTCTGGTATCTGCAGCCCCCGTCGGGCGACTGGCCCGCTGCACCGGCCCCCGTGAGGTGCATCGTCCTGCCGCGCCACGTTCCCGGAGCACAGACCACACTGCGCGCCGTGTCGCGCACCGCGGCGCTCGAGCAGTTGTATGAGCAGACGTTCTGTGCTGGCGCCACCGATCCTCGCGCCGGCGCACACCTGCGGCGCACCGTCGCGCTTGTCCAGGACGCGGCCTGCTACGCACTGACCGTCGGCGCACTCGACCGCGCGGTTGCGCTACTGATGGAGGTGGCGCAGCGCGGCTGATCGCCCCGCCCGTCGTCTCAACGCCCCCGCAACGGCGCGTCAACCGGGCACAACGGACCTCCACCCTAGCATGACGCCACGATGGCAACCGATGCAGTGGGGATGACGCTCCCGGCGCCCGCCGCCCAGAGCGCTCAACCGGCCGAGCTCGGCCTCGTGGTGCGCCCCGCGTGGCCCGAGTCGTACGAGGCCACCAAGCGTGTGCTCGACGTCGCGTTCGCGCTGCTCATGCTCCTGTGCCTCTCGCCACTCCTCGCCCTGTGCGCCGCCGCCGTCGCGTTCGAGACCGGCCTTCCCGTGCTCTTCCGCCAGGAGCGGATCGGGCGCCATGGGCGCCGCTTCACGCTGCTCAAGTTCCGCTCGATGAAGATCGACGCCGACGCCGACGTCCACCGTCGGTACATCACCGCGTACATCGCCGGCCAGCTGCCGCCGCAGTCCGCCCCAGCGCAGGGGTCCGAAAGCGCCGGCCCGCGCCCCGTCTACAAGCTCACCCAGGACCCGCGCGTTACGCGCGTCGGCGCGCTGCTGCGTCGCACCAGCATGGACGAGTTGCCCCAGCTGTGGAACGTGCTGCGCGGCGAGATGAGCCTCGTGGGGCCACGCCCGCCCGTGGCGTACGAGGTCGAGCAATACAAGCCGTCCCACCTGCGCCGCCTCGACGTCCAGCCCGGACTCACCGGGCTCTGGCAGGTGCGCGGGCGGGGGCGCACCACATTTGAGGAGATGGTCGCCATGGACGTGGACTACATCGCACGCCGTTCGCTGAGCCTGGATGTGCAGATCATCCTCAGAACACTCCCTGCGGTCCTGCTCCGGAAGGGCGCTCACTGATGGTCCCGGAGAAGGTCGGCGTCGTCGGCTACGGCTACTGGGGGCCCAAACTGGTCCGCAACCTTGCCGAGATGCCTGAAGCCGAGTTGCGCTGGGTAGTCGACCTCGACCAGGAACGGCTGGCCCGCGTTCGCCGCCAGTATCCCTCCATCAGCACCACTGCCGACTACGGCGAGCTCCTGCGCTCAGACGCCACCGCCCTCGTCGTGGCGACGCCCATCCGCACCCACTACCGCATGGCCAAGGCCGCCCTCGAAGCCGGCAAGCACGTGCTCGTCGAAAAGCCTCTCACCGCCGACGCGGCCGAGGCGGAGGAGCTGGTCGATCTCGCGGAGCGGCGCGGGCTCGTGCTCATGGCCGGTCACACCTTCGTCTACAACGCCGCCGTGCGCGCGCTGCGGCAGATCGTCGCCAGCGGCGAGATCGGAGACGTGTACTACGTCGACGCCGCGCGGCTCAACCTGGGTCTCTTCCGGAAGGACGTCAACGTTCTGTGGGATCTTGCCCCCCACGATATTTCTATCCTGCGCTATGTCCTGCAGCGCGAGCCGCTCAGCGTCAGCGCACGCGGCAGCGCCCACGTCACGCCCGGTGTGCAGGATGTCGCCTACGTTGAGGTGCGATTCGCAGACGACCTCATCGCCCATCTCCACCTGAGCTGGCTGGACCC
>DASTZM010000664.1:0-2346 GCA_035764305.1 Chloroflexota bacterium
TGGTGGCTGCTGCGACTCAGCCAGCTCGCGCGGCGCGGTCGTGGCGAGCTGGTGCTCCAGCGGGCTGGCCTCGACGCGCAGCGGGATCCGCGCGCCGCGGGCGTACAGCAGACCCTCGCCCTTGCCGGCGGCGAGCAGGAAGCGCCGCTCCTCGGCCGACAGCCCGAACGCCGCCGCGACCAGGTCGACCGTGGCGCCATCCTGCTTCATGAGGAACTTCACGGCGCTGTTCGACACGACCGCTCGGCCCGCGTCGGAGCCGAGGAAGTCGGCCACGTCCTGCGAGATCGCGACGAGGCCGAGGCCGTACTTGCGCGCCCGGCGCGCCATCGCCGCCAGGAACAGGCCTCCCTCGGGGTACTGCAGGACGCTCCACGCCTCGTCGACCACGAGCAGCCGCCGGCGGCGCGCGCGCCGCACGCGGCCCCACACGAAGCTCGTCACCAGGTGGATGGCGATGGGGCGCAGCTCGGCCTCCAGGCTCTGGACGTTGAACACCACCAGGCGCCGGTCGAGCGCGACGTTGGTGGGACTGGAGAACAGCCCCGCGAGCGAGCCGTGGACGAACCGGTCGAGGCGCAGCGCGAGTCCGGCCGCCTGCGGGTCCTTCGAGCGGGCGAGTCCCGCGTGCAGGTCGCGCAGCAGCGGCGCCGGCCGGCCGTGCGTCGCCGCGGCGGCCGTGATGCCGGCGGCGGCGTACGTCTCGTAGAGCGCGCGGTCGAGCAGCGCGCGCTCGTGGGGCGTCAGCGGCGCGGCCGGCGAGGCGACCATCATCTCGACCAGGCCGACGAGCGCCGCCACCTGTTCGGCCAGCGGGTCTCGCCCGTCCTCGCCACCGTCGCCGGTGGGGGCCGCGGCGGCACCGTGTTCATCCTCGTCGGTGGTCCCGCCGGAGTCACCGCAGGCTTCGTCGCGAGGCAGGTCGAACGGGTTGATGTGCTGACCCGAGGTCGCCGCGAGGCGCACGTACTGCCCGGCGGCGGCCGCGCAGATGCGGCGGTACTCGTCCTCGGGATCCACGACGATGCAGTCCACGCCGACCAGCAGACTGCGCAGCGCGACGAGCTTGGTGAAGTACGACTTGCCAGCCCCGCTCGTGGCGACGATGGTCGCGTTGGCGTTCTCGAGCTCCGCTCCGAATGAGTCGACCACGACCGGCGTGTGGCTGTGGCCGGCCACGCCGTACAGGACCCCGCGCTCCATCGTGAGCGCACCCGAGCAGAACGGGAACGTCATCGCGAGCGAGCCCGTATCGAGGTTGCGGCAGGCCAGCAGCCGGTCGTCGGCGGCGGGGAGGCAGCACCAGAAGCCGGCGTCCTGCTCGAGCAGCGCGACCCGCGACTGGGCGAGCATCCCATCGAGCGTGCGCTCGACGCGCGCCGTCGCCTCGTCGAGCGCCGCCGGGGACGGCGCGCGCACCAGGACGTACAGGGCGACCGAGAACAGGCGCTCGTCGCCCCGCTGGAGCGCGTCGCGCAGCCGCTCGACGTCCTCGTAGGCCACCTCGCGCTCGGGGTCGGCCAGGCGGCCGCCGCGCGCGTCGAGCATGCGCGACGAGTGCAGCTGCACGAGCCTGTGGGACAGCGCGCGCACCATCGGGCCGGTCGCCAGGGGGTGGACGTGCACGCTCACTTCGAGCGGCTCGGCGGCGTTCACCAGCGGCGCGAGCCAGCCGGGGCTCACCGTGCGCGGGTAGCCGGTGACGGCGAGCGTGCGCGCGTAGTGGCCGTCGAGGCGCACGTGGTCGCGCGCGACCTCCACCGCGGCCGGCGCCACGAGGTCCGCCAGCGTGCGCGCGCCCGCGGCAAGACGCGTCTCATCTCCCGCGCCGGGATCGCGGCGTCGCCCGCGATCCCCTCCATCCGCACCAGCACCGGCATGTACCGGCGCGTTACGTCGACCGGGCAGCCGTGGGCCGGCGACGCGCAGCGCGCTCATTGGCTGCTCCCTTCGCGACCGGCCGGGGCGGCGAATGTGGACCGGACGGCCAGCGTCGTGTAGTCGGCGAGGCAGTGGCGGATGCGCTGCGCGCGCGACAGCTCGGGACACCAGGCCGCGTAGAACAGGCGCGCCAGGTCGAGGTCGTCCAGGCGCCGCGAGACCAGGCCGCAGCGTCCGAGCTGCCGGCCGAGCTCGTCGCAGCGCGCACCGAGGCGGCGCCGGACGGCTGCCGGTACCCCGGTTCCGTCACCGGGATGCGCGCGGCGCGCGCCGCTCACAGATCCCACCACTCGGCGGAGTGCCCCGAGAGGCGTGACGTCCTCGCCATCTCGGGAGCCGTCCGCGCCCTCGTCGTCGGGGATGACGACGTAGTAGCGGCGCTCGAGCAGCGCGCGGCGGTCGGCG
>DASTZM010000665.1:0-3218 GCA_035764305.1 Chloroflexota bacterium
GGCGCGCGTTGAGGACGCCCACCGGGATACCCTCGCGCAGAAGGGGTACGGCGGCCGCGGTGCGCTGACCCGACCGGTGGAGGCGGTGGCGCTCGAGCGGGTCCGCGGCGGTGTCTGGGAGGTGGACCGTGCGGCCGGACCGCAGCGCGCGCTCGTGGAGGCCGTCGCCGCCCAGCCGCTGCCGGCGACCGATCATCCCCGGCAGCAGGTCGGATGGGTAGTTCGCGGCGACGACGAACTCGTCCCCCTCCACCAGGCGGACCGTGGCGTTGTCCGCGCCGCACAGGCGCGCCGCCCGCTCCACCACCGCCTCCAGCGCCGCACGGCGGTCATTCGGCGAAGACGCGATCACCCGCAGGACGTCGCTGGTCGCCGTCTGCTGCGCCAGGGTCCCCTCCAGCTGCTGGGTCCTCTCCGTGAGCGTGCGGTTGGTGTCCTGGAGCTGCTGGAAGAGGCGGGCGTTCTCGATGGCGATCACTGCCTGGTCGGCGAAGGTGTGGATGAGGGCGATCTCGTCGTCGGTGAACGGCTCGGGCTCGGCGCGGGTGAGGGCGATGGCGCCGATCGCCGACTCGCCGCGCAGCAGCGGCACGCTCAGGACACTGCGGAAACCCACCTCCCGCGCTGCGGCCAGACCAGAGGGATACCGCGCCGCTTCGGCGGCGCTCTCGATGTCGGGCACGTGCACCGCGCGCCGCTCGCGCACCGCCGCCGCCACGGGTCCTTCCGCCGCGAGAGGTTGCCCCTCCGCGCGCTGGCGGGCGCCCGCGCTGCCGGACGGCGGGGAGAGGAGGTCGCCGCCACGAGCGGCGGCCCGGATGCGCAGCAGGTCGCCCTCCACGAGGACCACGACCGCGCTCCGCGCGCGCACGAGACCGGAGGCGCGCTGGGCGATGGCGTCGAGCACGTCCTGTGCGCCGCCCACGCCACGCGCCGCACCCGCACCGTCTACCCCGCGCGCGATGATCCCCAAGATCTCGCCGCTGGCTGCCTGCTGCCCCCGCAGCCGCCCATTCTCGATCAGCAGCTCCGCCTTCTCGCGCTGGGACGCCTCCAGCGCCGAGCGCAGCTGCTCCAGCGTGGCGTCCTTGTCGCTGGCGGTGGCCCGCTTGCCGGGTTTGTGTGTGGCGGTCATGTGGTGGGGAGGGCGGCGGGCTGGACGGACTGGCTGTGCTCGCGAGAGTAGGCGATGGCGGTGTCCAGGGTCATCGCTTTCCCTTCGGCCCAGCACGCCTCGAAAGTGGGAGCGTCGAGAGCGGCCCGAGCGGCGGCCTCGAGGGTGAAGCCGCCCATGAAGACCGAGACGCGGCGCAGCACGGCGCGGTCCTTGGCCGAGAGCAGGGCGAACGACCAATCGACCAGTGCGCGCAGCGTCTGCTGGCGGGGCAGTGCCGTGCGCGAGCCGCCGGTGAGGAGGCGGAACGAGTCGTCGAGCCGCTGGGCGATCTGCTCGACCGACAGGACCTTGATGCGGGCGGCGGCGAGCTCGATGGCGAGCGGAATGCCGTCCAGCCGCCAGCAGATTTGCGCGACGGCGGGGGCGTTGGCGTTGGTGACCTGGAAGTCGGCCTGGACCGACGCGGCGCGCGCGATGAAGAGCCGGACGGCCTCGTACTGGGAGAGCGATTCGACGCTCTGTGTGCCCTGCGTGAGGGCCGCGGCGAAGCCGGCGTCCGGGACGGCGAGTGAGGGGATGCGCCAGGAGCGCTCGCCGGCGATGCCGAGCGCCTCCCGGCTGGTCGCCATGACGTGGAGGTGGGGGCACGAGCGGAGCAGCGCGTCGGCCAGGCGGGCGCAGGCCTCGACGACGTGCTCGCAGTTGTCCAGGACGACGAGGGCGTGCTTGGTGCGCAGGAGGTCGACTAGTTGCGGTATCGGAGGCAGCGCGGGATCCAGCGTGTGGCCGAGCGCGGCGGCGACGGCGGGGGCGACGTGGGCGGGATCGGCGATGGGGGCGAGCTCGACGAACCAGACGCCGTCTGGGAACCGCTCGAGCTCGTCGGCGGCGGCCTGGAGGGAGAGCCGCGTCTTCCCGCAGCCGCCGGTGCCGGTGAGTGTGAGGAGGCGGTTAGCACGCACGAGCTGCCGCGCCTCGTCCAAATCGCGCTCGCGCCCGACGAAGCTGGTCAGCTGGAGTGGCAGGTTATTGGGCAGCGCGTCGAGGGAGCGCAGCGGTGGGAAATCGGCGGGGAGGTCGGGATGGGCGAGCTGGAAGATGCGCTCGGGGCGGCCGAGGTCCTTGAGGCGGTGCTCGCCGAGGTCGGCCAGCGTGACGCGGGGCGGGAGGGAGTCGCGCACGAGCTCCTCGGTGGCCATCGAGAGGAGGGTCTGGCCGCCGTGCGCGAGCGCGCGGATGCGGGCGGCGCGGTTGACGGCGGAGCCGTAGTAGTCGCCGTCCCGCAGGTCGGCCTCGCCGGTGTGCAGCGCGATGCGCACTTTGAGCGGCGTCTCGGGCGGCCAGGGTTCCTGCAGGAGGGCGCGCTGGATGGCGGCGGCGGCGTGCGCGGCGTCCGTGGCACGCGAGAAGACGCAGAAGCGGGAGTCGCCCTCGCCGCGGGGGCGGACGACCTGGCCGCCGTGGGTCTCGGCGAGGAGCTCGACGATGGCGTCGTGGGCGACGAGGGCCTCGCGCATCTGGGCGGGGTGGAGCTCCCAGAGGCGGGTGGAGCCTTCCACGTCGGTGAAGAGGAAGGTGACGGTGCCGGTGGGTAGCAGCGCCATTGCCCAGGTACCCGAGGTCTCTCCGGCGCGGGAGCGTACCTCTCTGGGGAGAGGCGGGCAATCGGGTGGGCCGGAGGTACTGGGCGGGCGAGGCGCGTGGTGAGGAGCCCGTCCTAGTGTTCGGGGAGGGGCTTGCGGGGGTGTCGGAGGGTGGCGTAGCGGCTGGCTTTGTAGTCGTCGAGCCACTGCTTGCTGCTGCGCCACCGTCCGTCGTCGCCGCGGATGGCGCGGAGCCGGCCGCGCTGTGCGGCGGCGCGGAGCGCGACAGCTCCGAGGTCGGGTGACGCGAGGGACTCGAGGGGTACGAGTCTGGCGGGTCCGGCGATGGCGGGGATGACGAACCTGGTCAGGTTGTGGATGACGGCGCGCGCCACGATCTCGCCGAGTGGGCCGGGGTCTCCCCGGTCGGCTCTGGTGAGGGCGTCGAGGTACCTGGACCGGTCTCGCTTGTGGATGATGGCCGGTGGGTAGCCGAGGCGGACCAGGACCAGGTTCAT
>DASTZM010000666.1:0-2395 GCA_035764305.1 Chloroflexota bacterium
GCTTGGAGAGCTGGTCGCCGTGCAGCGTGGCGCGCAGCGCGCGGCACATCAGCAGGATGGCGTAGGCATCTCCGCGCCGGCCGCGCACGGTCTCCACCCACTCGCCGACGGTATCGACGTTCGCGCGCACCGACTCGACAAACTGCGCGGGCGTGATAGGAGCCAGCAGCACGGTGGGCGGGGGCCCGTGCAGCGGGATGCCGCGCGTGCGCACGACGTACCAGTCGACCGTCCAGCGCGAGTCGGAGCGCCGGCGGTTGAGCGGCTCGCCGGGGCTGATGCGCACGATCTCCCCACCGGTCTCCGGGTGGTCGAGCGTCGCGCGCGTCGCGTAGGCCACTTCCACGCGCCCGGCCCATACCGGATACCGCGCCGCGATCTGGCGGTGCAGGGCGTCGAGCGCCGCGTACTCATCGCCGGTGACGTTACGGTGGACGACGGCGACGAGGTCGACGTCGCTCAGCTGCGGGTCGAAGTCTCCCACCGCATACGAGCCCCACAGGTACAGCGCGAGCAGGTTCGCTCCGAGCGCGTCGCGGATGGCGGCGGTCAGGTCCTGTACCAGGGGCGCAACGACCGCGCGGGCGTCAGCCACGGAGGCTGCCCATCGCCAGATGTGTGGATCGCGCTACCAGGCGCGCTCGTACATGGCGAGGAAGTCTTCCTTGCCGGCGGGGCAGGGGTTCTGGTTGGGCTCGGGCAGGGTGGCGTCGATGGCCATCTGCTCGAGCGATTCGCGCGGCACGTCCATGTCGCGCAGGCGGTTGGGCGCCCCGACCGAATCACGCAGGCGGGCGATGGCGTCGATGGCGCGACCGGAGGCGGCGGCCTCGTCGCTGCCGGGGGCGCAGGCCGGATCGCCGAGCAGGTAGCCGATCTCCGCGAGCAGGGGTTGGAGGGCGCGCTGGTGGTGGGCCAGGACGCTGGTGAGCATGACGGCGTTGGTGTAGCCGTGGGGGGTGTCGAAGTGGGCGCTGACGACGTGGGAGAGGGCGTGGACCTGGCCGAGGCGGCCGAGCATGGAGCGCCCGGCGATGTTGGCGGCGTAGAGCATCTCTTCCATCGATTGGCGCCGGTCGGCGCCGGGCGTCCGGGCGGCACGGACGGCCTCGGGGAGGACGCGGGCGAGGGTGCGGATGGCCTGGGCGGAGAAGGCGCGCGTGTGCATGGTGGCGAACTGCGAGACGTAGGACTCGGTGGCGTGGGTGAGGGCGTCGAGGCCGCTGGCGGCGAGGACGCCGACGGGAAGGTTGACGACGAGCTCGGGGTCGAGGAAGGCGAGGGCGGGCTGGCAGTTGCCGACGCCGCCTTTGCGGGCTTCTTTGCCCCAGTCGAAGGTGATGACGGCGCCGCCGGAGGTCTCGGAGCCGGTGCCGACGGTGGTGGCGAGGGCGTAGAGGGGCATGACGGGCCTGGGCGGGAGCTGGCCCTCCATGATGAGCGAGTAGTCGCGGACGCGCCCACCGTTGGTGCGCAGGATGCCGGCGGCCTTGGCGCAGTCCATGACGCTGCCGCCGCCGATGGCGACGATGAGGTCGGCGCCGGCTTCCTGAAGGGCGGCGAAGCAGGCGTCGACCTCGGTGTCGCGGGGGTTGGGGCTGACGGAGTCGTAGACGGCGTAGGGGATGCTGGCTTCGCGGAGGGAGGCTTCGACTTTCTGAGTCAGACCGGCGGCGCGGACGCCCTGGTCGGTAACGAGGAGTGCGCGGGTGTGGCCGGCGGCGGCGGCGCGGGGGCCGACTTCGGCGGCGCAGCCCCAGCCGTAGACGGTCTCGGTGGGCACGATAAAGCTGGGCATCTCAGGCGCTCCTTCCTGTGTGGGCGCCCATCATAGAACAGAGCCGGGCGGATCGACGCCGTACCCTTCGGGCCGGCGTGACGACCTCTGAGACTTCCTGGGACCGGTGGGACGATCCGGCGGACGCGGCGCTGACGTGGCGCTTTGACCTGACGCACTTCCCGGACGTGATGACGCCGCTGGGGTACGACCTGTACATGGGGCCGTTCATGCACGGGTTCAGCGTGGCGGCGACGCCTCCGGGCGAGCCGGACCGGTTCATGTCGCGGCGGGTGAACGGCTACGTGTTCATGGCGCACCGCGAAGGGCCGAAGGCGGATCCGAGTGCGCCGGCGCCGACGGTGGAGGAGCGGCTGGCGAAGCTGCGGGGGCACGGGACGAAGTGGCGCGAGGTGCTGCTGCCGGAGATCCAGGGGCTGATCGACCACTACCGGACAACGGACTTCGACGCGCTGCCGGACGAGCCGCTGGTGGAGGAGATCGAGCGGCTGCCGGAGGTGCGGGTGCGCGCCGGCGTGCTGCACGAGCGCGCGCTGGCGCCGTGGGGGCGCGCGATGAATCTGCTGGCGCAGACGTACAAGGAGCTGACGAGCGGCG
>DASTZM010000667.1:0-2958 GCA_035764305.1 Chloroflexota bacterium
ATGACGAAGACCAGGATCCCCAGGAGCTGGAGATACATGTCGGGGCCTGGCAGCGTGCCGCGCGGCGGGACGCGCAGGCCGATGGCCTGGATGGCGGTGAGCGCAGCGAACGTGCCCAACATGTACACGTCGCCGTGCGCGAAGTTGATCATCTCGATGATCCCGTAGACCAGCGTGTAGCCGATGGCGATCAGCGCGATGAGCATGCCGTTGGCGACGCCGGTGAGCAGCTGCTGCGCGAGGAAGTCGCACGCAGTCATGCCCGCCCCAGGCGGCGGGATCAGGCGTTGGAGGGCGCCGCACGCGTCCATGTGTGATGTGAAGAGGGCCGCCCCGTAGGGCGGCCCTCCCGTCTCGCTACGCCGGGGCGGTGACGATCTCCTGGAGCACCCAGTCCATGCCGCCGCCGATGCGCGAGACGCGGCTGACGCTCATGGTGGTGTTCGTCGTGTCGCCGTTTGGATCGAAGCTCCACGTGCCAAGCAGGCCGGTGTAGTTCTGGGTGGCAAACACCTGGTCACGGACAGCGTTGCGGTCCTTGGCCCCCGCACGGGCGATGGCGTCGAGCGCGACCTTGGCCGCTTCGTAGCCGTAGACGGCGTACGGCTCGGGCTCGCCACCGGCGAAATCGTGGTAGCGCTGCTTCCAGGCGAGCATCTCGCCCTGGTACGCGGACGGTGGGATACCGCCGAAGGTGGACCAGACGCCCTCGGCGTCCTCGCCGGCGTCGTCGATGAAGGCCTTCTCCTGGATGCCGTCCGGGCCGATGAAGTGCTTGTTGATCCCGGCGCCGCGGATGTCCTTGATGAGCTTGCCGGCGTTGTTCTGCGTGATGCCGCCGTAGTAGATCACGTCCGGGTTGGCGGCGCGGATCTTGGTTGCCACGGCGCGGTAGTCGGCCGCCTTGCCGTCGATGCCGTCGCGGCCGACGATGCGGATCCCCACCTTCGGCGCGGTCGCGACGAAGACGTCGGCGATGCCCTTGCCGTACAGCTCGGTGTCGTCGATGACGTACGCGGTCTGGGCGTTGAGCGCCTTGGCCCACGCCGCGCCGACCGCACCTTGCAGGTCGTCCGCCGGGATGACGCGGGTGTAGTTGCGGATGCCCGCCGGGTAATACACGTCGGGCTCGCCCGCCTCGCCCTTACCCGGCTTGGTCAGGCCGGGGTACGTGTTGGCCGGGCTGATCATCACGAGGCCGACGGCGTTCAGGACGGGGATAGAGATCTTGGCGGCGCCCGAGTTGAAGTGGCCGATGTAGACGACGATGTTCGGGTCAGCCGCCGCGCGGTTGGCGAGCTCGGCCGCCTTGGCCGGGTCCCACTTGCCCGCGGCCGCGGTCGCGTCGTCCCACGCCTCGTACTCGACGAAGAAGCTACCGGCCATGCGCTGGGCTTCCTCCAGCGCCATGCGGATGCCGTTGACGATCGTGCTGGTCTGGCCGTACGAGCTGCCCGTCATCGGCAGCGCGCTGACGATCTTGACCGAGTCGGCCGCCTGGATCGCGGGCGCCGCGAGCGCCGCCTTGGGCAGCGTTGCGGCGGCGCCAGCAGCGGCCGCGCCCGCCGTCTTGCCGAGGAAGCCGCGCCGGTTGTCACGCATCGGGCTCTTGAGGGTCCTACGCATCTTCATCTCCTCCAAAGAAGTGGCTCCACCCCTACAGCGGCATTATGGCGTACCAACGCCGTCCAATCAACCCGCCCGCACGGCTGTCAACCGATGGGCCACAGCCGCGCGCCGTGGACAAGCAGGAAGATGCACCAGATGGCCGCGATGGCGAGCAGCGTGGCAAGCAACACCGCCACCTCCCATGGCTCGATGGTGCGCCAGCCGGTGGGCTCCTCCTCTTGGTCCTCCCCGTCGACCACCGTGCTCTAGGATTCGATTCTCCCAGATGGCAGGGGCGGGGCAGCGGGACGGGCTGCGAGAGGGGCCGCGGAGGGAGCTGCGTGCGGGAGTCGACATCGGCGGCACGTTCACCGATCTCCTGCTGGTCGACGACGCGAGCGGCGACTACTGGGTCGGCAAGACGCTCACCACGCCCGATGACCCGGCGCGGGCCGTGGGGGATGGGCTGCGAGAGCTGATCGGCTCGGCGCGCCGCCCGGCCGGCGACCTGGCGCAGGTAGTCCATGGCACCACGCTGGTCACCAACGCGGTGATCGAGCGCAAGGGCGAGCCCGCCGCGCTGGTCACGACGAAGGGCTTCCGCGACGCGATCGAGATCGCGCGCGAGCACCGCTTCGACATGTACGACCTGTTCATCGAGCGCCCCACGCCGCTCGCGCCGCGTGCGCTGCGCTTCGAGGTCGACGAGCGCCTGCTGGCCGACGGCAGCGTCCTGCGCCCCCTTCCGGAAGGCGAGGTGCGCGCGGTTGGCGCGGCGCTGCGGGAGCGCGGCATTGGCGCCGTCGCGGTGTGCTTCCTTCATTCCTATGCCAACCCGGCGCACGAGCGGCGTGCGGGCGAGCTGCTCGCAGAGGCTCTCCCCGGCGCGCGCATCGCCCTCTCGTGCGACGTGGTCGGCGAGATCCGTGAGTACGAGCGCACCGCGACGACCCTGGCCAACGTCTACGTGCAGCGCACCGTCGAGGGCTACCTGGATCGGATCCAGGAGGAGCTGCGCGCGCTCGGCTCCGACGCCGGCCTGCTGGTCATGCTTTCCTCGGGCGGGACGGCTACCGTCGAGACGGCGCGGCGCTTCCCGGTGCGCCTGATCGAGTCAGGACCGGCGGCCGGAGCGCTCGCGGCGGCGCACGCGGGACGCCTGGCCGGGCGGCCGAACCTGTTGTCTTTTGACATGGGCGGCACGACCGCCAAGGCGTGCCTGGTCGAGAACGGCGCGCCGACCGTGACGCCCGAGCTCGAGGTCGACCGCGTGTACCGCTTCAAGAAGGGGAGTGGCATCCCGATCCGCGCCGCGTCGGTCGACATGATCGAGATCGGCGCCGGCGGCGG
>DASTZM010000668.1:0-3562 GCA_035764305.1 Chloroflexota bacterium
GCCGTCGCCTTCGTCGACGACTACCGCTTCCTCCCCATCCACACCGTCCACGACACCATCGACCTGATGCACCCCGACGCCCTCCTCCTCGCCGCCCGGGTGATGACCGCCGTCGTGCACCACCTATCATCGCGCCCACCAGCATGACCTCCACCGCCCCGATCGCCGCACCTCCCGCCACTGCCGCCATCGCCGCTGGCGCGCCGGGGGACGTCCGCATCGCCGCCGTGCGCACGCGCTTCGTGCGCCTGCCGCTCGCTTTCTCCTACCAGGGCGGAAAGAGCCTCGTCGGTGGCCGCCCCATGGGCGCCGGCGGCCCAACAAGATCGGGCCAGTTCACCGGCTCGCTGATCCTCTTCGTCGAGACCGATGCCGGACCGACCGGCCTCGGCGACGTCATCGTCAAGGGCGGCGATCCCCGCGCCGGACGCGCCGCCGCCCACTTCGTCGACGCCTTCATCGCCCCCGCGCTCGTCGGCCAGTCCCCCTTCGATATCGAGAAGATCACCGACCGTCTGTGGGGCATCACCACCCACGACTCGAGCGTCTTCGCCGCCGGCGCCGACATCGCCCTCCACGACCTGGTCGGCAAGCTCCTCGGCCTCCCGCTCTACAAGCTGCTCGGCGGCAAGACGCGCGACCGCGTCCCGATCACCTGGAACGTCCCCGCCAACCGAGACATCTCGGTCATGGTCGACCAGGCGCGCGACGCCGTCGAGCGCGGCTTCCGCCACGTCGTCAAGGTCAAGACCGGCACGCCGTGGGACGTCGAAGCGCTCGTCGCCATCCAGCAGGCCATCGGCCCCGAGGTGCCCCTCCGCCCCGACGACAACGGCGCCTTCCTCGCCGGCGATTCGATCAAGCGCTTCCGCGCCGCGCGCGACCGGGGCGCAGTCTACGAGACGCTCGAGCAGCCCGTCCCCAACCACGACCTCCCCGGCCTGCGCCGCGTCGCCGACGCGCTGGGCGAGCGGGTCATGTACCACGTCGGCTACGTCCAGCCCTCCGTCGCGTCGGAGCTGATCCGCCACCGCTACGCCGACGTCGTCAGCGTCCCCGTCTTCCGCCACGGCCTGCACCAGGCGGCGCAGATGGTGCGCGCCTTCGCGCTGGTGGGGATCGGCTGCGTCATGGGCTCCGGCCTGGAATCGTCCATCGGCGCCACCGCCGCGATCCACGCCGCCACCGCGCTAGAGAACTACCGCTACCCTATCGACACCCTCGGCGCCCACTGGTTCGCCGAAGACGTCGTGAAGGACACCTCCCACTTCGGCATCGGCTACGCGACCACCCCCGAGAAACCCGGCCTCGGCATCGACCTTGACGAGGCCCAGCTCGACCACCTCTCCGCCGAGCCCTAACCCCTCCGCGCCGTCGGCCTAGCCGTCCGCCTCCGCCAGCTGCTCGCGCCGCGCCTCGAACTGGCGCAGCACCATGTCCATATGCCCCTGCATCGCCGCGCCGGCGGCGGCTTCGTCGCCGGCGGCGATCGCTTCCAGGATGGCTTCGTGGCGGGCGAGGACGTCGCTCCGGTCGTGCGTCCAGGCGGGCAGCGAGCCGCGCATGCGCTCCAGGTAGACCCGGATCACGTCGGTCAGTCTATAAAGGAAGCGATTCCCCGCCGCGTCGGCGATCGCCAGGTGGAACGCCACGTCGGCCTCGGTGCCCGGTGACTTGAGCTCGATCGCCGCGCGCAGCTCGTCCAGCGCCGCGCGCAGGCGCGCCACGTCGTCCGCGCCGGCGCGGCGCGCCGCCAGAATGGCCAGCTCCTTCTCCAGCGCCACCCGCGCCTCCAGGATCTCCAGCAGCACCTCGGGCCCGCGCGTGAGCGAGAGCACTTCGGGGCGGATCGCCCGCGCCGCCTCGGGCGTCTCGACGAAGTAGCCGTGCCCGTGCCGGGCGGAGAGCACGTCCAGAGACACGAGGCGCTGCAGCGCCTCGCGCGCCGCGGTGCGGCTGACCCCCAGCTGCGCCGCCAGCGCGTGCTCGTTGGGCAGCTTGGAGCCAGGCTCGAAGGTGCCGCGCCGGATCGCGTCCAGGAGCGACTCGGCTGCGCGGTCGACGAGCGTCGTGCGCTCGACGGCCTCCACTGAGGGAGCGGCGCCCAGGACCGCATGACCGTTGGCGCCGTTCGTGTTCACAGAGAAGTCCGGTGATACTATCACCGGCCGGAAAGGGAGGGTTTCCAGATGATTAGCCGCCGCCGTCTCATCACCACCGCCGCCACCAGCATGGGCGCCGCCGCGCTCGCCGCATGCGGCACCGCCAACAGCACGCCGACCAGCACGACGGACATCAAGTCGATGCCCCCGGTGACGATCCGCTACCTCGGCAGCTTCGCGCAGTCGAGCATGACCACGTTCGCGGGCGGGGCGCAGAAGATCGTCGAGATGTGGAACGAGAAGGGGACGCCGATCAAGGTCGAGCCGCTCTCGCCCACCGGCAACCGCAACGAGGCGGCGCTGTCGATGATCACCGCGGGCGATCCGCCCGACCTGCACCACGCGCTGCCGCGGGACTACCACCCCTTCGCCAACATCAACGCCCTGATCGACCTGGCGCCGTACCTCAAGAAGGACAAGCGCGCGCAGGACGTGATCCCGATGATCCTGGAGTACTGGGGTCGCGGCGACGCGCGCTACGCCATGCCGAACAACTGGTCGCCCCAGGCGGTGTACTTCAACAAAGACCTGTTCACGCGCCAGGGGCTCAAGACGCCCGACGCGTACGAGAAGGAGGGCAAGTGGACCTTCGACACGTACCTGGAGCTGGCGCAGAAGCTGACCACCGGCACGGGTGAGACCAAGATCTACGGCGCGCCGTGGACGACCAACGCGCTGGACATCCAGCTCGGCTTCATCTGGGGCATGGGCGGCGACATGTTCAACAAGGAGCTGACCGAGATCGCGCTCGAGACACCCGACTCGCTCAACGCGATCCAGTTCCAGGCCGACCTGACGCACAAGTACGGCGTCTCCTTTGACAGCCAGGTGGCGCAGCAGACCGGCTGGCGCGGCATCGGCGGCGCCATCTCGGCTGGGCGCGCGGGCATGGAGATCATGACCACCGACGTGGTGGGCATGCTCGTCCCGACGACGTTCGAGAAGGGGATGGCGCCGCTGCCCAAGGGAAAGGCGGGGCGCGTCGTGCGCGGCAACCCGATCGGCGCGCACCTGGTGAAGGGCGGGAAGAACCCCGACGCGGCGTGGGAGTTCCTGACCTTCATGTCCGGACCGGACGGCGCCAAGCTCATGCTGGAGCGCCACCTGACGGTGCCCTGGCTCAAGAGCCTGCTGGGTTCCAAGGAGCACGAGAAGCTGCTCCTGCCGTGGGAGAGCGCGGCGGCGTACCTGGAGAGCTCCAACAAGGTGCGCCCGACGAAGTACCCGGAAACGTTCGCCGACGTGAACACGATCTACGGCAAGGCCTACACCGAGGTCCAGACCGGCAAGAAGACCGCCCGCCAGGCGATCTCCGAAAACAAGACCGCCATGAACGAGGCCCTCAAGAAGAAGTAGCGACTCCACGGGGGTGGACGGGGGCCGAGCACGCGAAGCGTGCG